>JBAXBD010000805.1:0-2852 GCA_037142165.1 Schlesneria sp.
GTTCTATATTAACAAGAGGAAACGTATGTCTCTGAATAAATTGTCCGACACGACCACTCGTCGAGATTTTCTCAACCAAAGTCTGATTGGGCTAAGCGCGATCAGTGGCATGGGTGCCGGTCTGATGTCGCATCAATTGCAAGCGGCTGAACCCCCGCAGCGAAACGGCAAATCTCACATGAAACTGAGTTTGGCGGCCTATTCCTTCAGTCGAATTCTGACCCGACGGGGAACCCCGGAACAACTCGCGACGGCAAAATATACACTCGAGAAATTTATCGACTTCTGTGCCGAACAGGATCTCGATGGGACCGAATTGACCGCTTATTATTTCCCAAAAGAGATCACCAACGATTATTTAATGAGCATTAAGGAGCGGACCTTTCGCCTGGGCCTGGATATCTCGGGAACGGCGATCGGTAACGATTTCTGTCTTCCCGAGGGTGACGCTCGCCAGGAAAACCTCAAAATGTGCCGGGAATGGATCGACTATTCCGCCGCATTAGGTGCACCCGTCATCCGCATTTTTGCCGGAAATGTTCCCAAAGGTGATACTGAGGACGCCGCCCGCGAACGATGTATCGATGCTATTAACCAGTCGCTTGAATACGCTGCGGCGAAGGGTGTCAGCCTCGCTCTCGAAAACCACGGCGGCATCACCGCAACTGCCGAACAATTGCTGAAGATTGTCAAAGCGGTGAAACCGTCACCCTGGTTCGGCGTCAATTTTGACGGAGGCAACTTCCGAACGGATGATCCCTATGCCGATTTAGAAAAAATCGCGCCCTACGCCATCAATTCCCAAATCAAAGTCGATGTATTCGCAGCGGGTAAAAAGGAACTCGCGGATCTCCCTCGGGTTGTCAAAATTCTGAAAGACGCACACTATCGCGGCTTCCTGGTTCTCGAATACGAGTCGGAAGAAGATCCTTTCGTCGCCGTCCCAAGACACCTGAAACGAATGCGAGAACTGATTTCAACGTAGCGGCAGTTGTGTCGCGATAAACTGCCCCACAAACTTCAACATTTGTCAAAACTAAGGAGTTCATTTGTGCTGCGTCATTTACGTAGATCTTATTCGATGACGAGCATGATTTTCGTTGTCCTGTTTTTCGCATTGGGTACCTGTGGATGTGGAAATCGGTCAGCAACGACAACCAATTCCACGGAAGCTGAAGAAACCGACCCGAATTACCGCGTTCCCAATGGAAGCCCGGCCAAGATTCTGGCGTTTGTGAAAGAGCTGGAAGAACGTCGCCCTCAGTTCTCGCACCCAAAAGAACAATTCGATCACATGGTGAAAACTCAAAAGGCCATGATCCGAGCAGGCGACAGGATCCTCGCTCAATCTTCCGACGACAAAACACTGAAGGAAGTTCTTTCGAAAAAATTGATGGGGACGATCCTCCTCGTCACATCAGCAGGTGCATCACCCGAAAAGTCGCTCGCCGATATTGAGCGTTTGCGAGATGACAAACGCCCCGTTGTTGCTGAGGTGGCGAACGAATTCCTCGTCGTTGCGAAATCTCTCAATCTTAACTCCATGCCGACCGCCGAACGGACGCAGCTTGCTGACGATGCCATCCGTCGCGCCCAGGCGTCAAACTGCTCGCTCGCCACGATGAGCGATGTACAATTAATTGCAGATCAGTTTTTGAAAGCTGGCGACATTGATTCAGCCGCTTCGCTGTATGAACGATTGGCTGATACGCTTTTAAAATCGGATGCGGAACCAAAAACCAAAGCCTACGCGACTCAATTCCGTGGCCAGTCCAATCGCATTCGATTGCCTGGCTCGAAGCTCGAATTAGACGGAAAACTGCTCAACGGAGATGAGTTCGACTGGGACTCTTACCGTGGAAAAGTCGTACTGGTCGACTTCTGGGCAACCTGGTGCGGACCATGCCTCGCCGAGATGCCGAATGTCCACGCGGCGTATAACAAATATCATAAAAAGGGGTTTGATGTCGTCGCTGTCAGCCTCGACCACGATCGTGGAGCATTGGAACGCTTCGTGCATCAGCGGTCATTTCCCTGGGCTCAAATCGCGGACAAAGCCCCTCGAACAAACAAAGACGCACAACAGACCCTGGCTAATCGATACAATATTTCATCGATCCCTACGGCGTTCCTTGTGGATCGAGAAGGCAAAGTCGTTTCCACGTTTGCACGAGGCGAAGAACTTCAACGACTGTTAAACCAATTGCTCGAAACAACCGAGTGAACCGAACCGCTGGAATTTCATAATGTCCCACATGTTACTGATTTTCACGGCTGCAATGCTGGCCGCAGACCCCGCTGAACCCTCAAGTGCCCTCAACCCGGACAATGTCATCAGTCCAGGGCACTCGATGCACGGAGAGACCTTCGACGAAGGACCCCGTCGCGCTCCATCTCTTCTCGGAACGACGGGGCGAGTCACCTTCCCCATCACGACCAGCGTTCCGAAAGTTCAACAGTTCTTCAATCAGGGAATTGGACAGTTGCACGGCTTCTGGTACTTCGAAGCCGAACGTTCCTTTCGCCAGGCCGCAACGCTCGATCCAGAATGCGCCATGACCTATTACGGGATGGCACTCGCTAATACGAATAACGAAAAAAGAGCCAAAGGGTTCATCGCGGAAGCGGTCAAACGGAAAGAAAAATCGACAGAACGTGAGCGAAAATATATCGACGCCCTCGACGCGTGGTACAAAGCAGACACCAGTAACGATAAAAAGAAAAAGGATCGCGCCCGCAACTATGTGAATGCCCTGGAAGAGATCCTTTACAAGTTTCCTGATGATCTTGAAGCGAAAGCGATGCTCGGCCTGGCACTGTGGCAGAATCGCGGCGATCTTGCAATCCCCGGA
>JBAXBD010000806.1:0-2852 GCA_037142165.1 Schlesneria sp.
GTTATACGGTCATGCGACCGGTCACGATGTACCGCACGGAAAAACAGGACTGCGGCCAGTGGACTCAGCAACAGGTTTATCACCAGGGCCCCTGCTGTCCAAAGATGGTTTGCGGCCCTTGCGGTCCTCAGATCTGCATGGTTCAGATGCCCGGCTTTTACACCTGTAAACGAGTCTGGTGCCCGAACATCGTCGAACGACAGATTCCCTGCACGACGTATCAGCCTCAAGTGGTCCGTCAATCTTGTCCGGTCACCGTCTGTAAGATGGTTCCCGAAACTATCGTGACAAAGGTACCGTACACGGTCTGCCGAATGGTCACCGAGCAGGTTGTCGAAAAGGTTCCGTACAAGACCTGTCGTATCGTCTGCGAACAGCACGTCCAGAAGGTTCCGTATCAAGTTTGCCGCATGGTCGCTCAAGAATGTGTTCGCAAGGTCCCACATCAGGTCTGCCGTACAATCATGGAAACAAAGACCTGCCGCGTACCTTACACTGTCTGCCGACAGGAACCATTCACGGTAACCAAGCGAGTCGCTCGATGCGTACCGCGTGAAGTTCAGTCAACGTGTACTCGCATGGTGTCGAAGTGTGTACCACGCGTCGAAAACTACGAAGTCTGTCGTCTCGTTCCTGAAACCGTCTGCCCATCAACCTGCAATTCGTGCAGTTCGGGTGGATGTGCTTCAGGAAATTGCGGTGTCCCCAAGGACACTCAAGTCGACATGAAGCCGATTCCCGAGGAATCAGCTCCTGCATCAGGCAGCCCGATTTCCCATTTCACACGTCGTCGATTGAGTATCTGATCGCCGAATTGATTTCGGCTTTGAGCACCCTCCCTCAACAACGGGACGCAACCACCTGGTTTGCGTCCCGTTTTGATTAGGCGACCATCGTATACGAAGAAGAGGCATTCAACCTGTCTAATAAATTCGCCTGAGAATCATCAATAGCGGATAGAAGAAATCTCATGCGAATCGCAGGCTGGCACAACTAAACCTTGAGGATTCTGAAGGGCGTTCCTCAGAGTACCGACGAACTCGCCGGCCTGATATCCGTTGACCAGGCGGTGATCGAGTCGAACGAACAGTGGTGCCACGCTTCGAATCACGATCGCGTCCCCTGCGGCCACTGGACGCATCTCAGCAGGTCCCAGCGTGACGCTGACTCCATACGAGTTTGTTGGAAGACTGCTTGGTTTAAATGAGATCATGGGTGGTGCGTTTGCAAACCCGAGATGATTAACAAACGCTCCGCTCCCGTTGATCTCTTCCAGAGTGGTGGTGGGAAGCCTGAAGCGATTTGTCAGGAAGAACCCGATTCTTGCCATGCGATAAACCCATTGCGACCGAAACCATTTCTGCCAGTGGTATCTTCTGTTTTCAGCAGGATTTCCCTTCTTCTGGACGTTCGCTTCCGTCGCTGCACGGACGGCAACGTCGCGAGCTTTTCCCATGAGATAACGAGAAATCTCGACCAGTGACATCTGTTCTGCATGCCGCAAGTAGATAACGTTGACTTCCCCCGATCGAGTTTCCAGCATCGGCATTGTGATATGGATGCCATCGTAGGGGTAAACGCGACGACCAACGACTCGGCGATTGACGGCCGGGTGTCGGTGCATCGCTTCCACGACGGCTCGAATCAGAACATGTGCCGTCGAAATGAATGCTCCGGTTTCTCGCTTCTGGTCAATGACAAACTGAGTCAACGCCTCGGTCTGGATCGAAGTCCCCCAGATCATCATCGGATCGCAATACGCCGATGCGGTCGCCAGATAGGTTGTATTGACCCAGCCCAAGTCTTCCAGCGGAACGGAACGGGATTCTGTCGGCCAGTAATACACCTTGCGACTCCTCGTTAGCGGTGTTGGTCCGCGATCCGACTCTCAATCAGCCGGGAAATCGTGGCTGGCGTTGCGAAGGCATCAGGCGTGATGTCTTCGAATTCCAGTCGGAGACCCAACTCGGTTTCGACAAACACGAGCAGGTCCATCATCATCAACGAATCGATGATGCCCGATTCCTGTAATTCCGTGTCACCCTCGATAGACGTCTGGCCGGTTGCGGAAACGAGAAATCCGACGATTTTCTGCTGTATCTCGGCAGCGTTCATGGATTGCCCCCTTTCGTAATGGATGGGACGGATTCTTGTCCCATTCCTGTCATTTTCGAATCTCGTTCGGCGATCTGTGTTAGCAGGGGCCGATCGACTTTTAATGAAGGATTTAACGGTATTGAGTCCAACGTTCGGACGAAACCCGGAACGATGTGTCGTGGCAGTGCCTCACGGCATTTTGACATGATTTCCGCATGCGTCCGGAGATCACTCCCCGTCAAGAACAGCGCCAGCCGAGTACCGACCTGTGGAGCCTCGTATGCAACGGCGACTGCCTGGCTGGCCGATAATTGTCGGACGGCAAACTCTTCCAGGTCGGTTGGATGGACTCGAAATCCGGCGATCTTAACGATCGCGTTTTGACGGCCTCGGTGATAGATCCAGCCTTCGCTATCGGTTTCCGCCAGGTCTCCTGTCAGCAGCCACCCATTTCTGATTTTCTCAGCAGTCGAGGCTTCATCGCGCCAGTACCCTAGCATGACATTCGGACCGCGTGCCCGAAGCTCACCTGTCGTTCCGACGGCGACTGGCCTACCTGTTTCGTCGACCACTTCCAACTCGACCCCCGGTATCGCCTTGCCGTATTCTTCCTTGATCCGCGTTTCTCTGGTCACCACAATCTCCCGGCCATTCACCGTCCAGGCGCCGACTCTGCCTGCAGGCATCCTCTGCACGGTGCCGTAGAGTTTGCTCTCTGCTCTCCCGGACCCATGTTTTTCATAGGACTCCTCCAT
>JBAXBD010000807.1:0-2851 GCA_037142165.1 Schlesneria sp.
CTGTAGGGGTCAAGACGAACGGAGAATGGTTACGTGGATTTTTCCTTGAACACAATGTGCAGCGCGCATTGTTTGCCAAAGAAAACCATACCGGTTTTCCCTTCTATCAACTCTACCAACTGGTCGCGATTCATCTCGGCTGTTTTCCCTGGTCGGTCTTCCTTCCCATCGCCGTGTATCAACTGAAGGAGAGGTTCCAAGATGGGGCCCGATGGCGAGACAGCGACCGTTTTCTGGCCTGCTGGTCGGTCGTCTGGTTCATCGTCTTTTCGCTGGTCAGCACCAGGCTGCCAAACTATGTACTTCCGATGTACCCTGCCGTCGCGCTGATTCTGGCTCGTTATTTCTACGACTGGGAACGAGACGAAGTTGACTCCGGTGTCTACGAGTTCAATCTCTGTCTCCGAGCGTTATGGATCGGCGGCGCACTCATGGTCGCAGGCGGAACGATCGCTGCGTATCTGTACGCTTCTGACGATCAATGGTTCGGATTGATCGGTTTTATCCCGGTCGTAGGTGCATTTGTTGCTGGCAAGCTGATTGATCAGGAAAAACGAGCTCGCGTCATACAGACGCTGCTGGTCATGTCATTTTTGCTTGCGTTCATGATTGTCGGAATCGCCCCCGCGCGGATCGCTCGGTATCAGGATACGCCGCAATTCATTGCCGATGCGAAACGGCTTTCTAAAGGGGAAGATTTTATTATTGGAACGTATGGTTACTTCCGACCTTCCGTGACCTTCTACGCAGAAAAGAAGGTGACTGTCTTACAGACTTCCCCTCAGGTGGCCGACTTCCTTGCCAGCCACCCTCACGCGTTCGTGATCACCCCCGCGAATAAACATAACGAACTGCGAGAAAATCTCAGAGGCGACGTTTCGGAGCTGTCACGGCACCGAGATTTTCTGCACCGCGACGAACTGATTCTGCTGGGAAGAAATTGGTAACCTGCAAAAAACGAGTCACTGCTTGACAGCTTTCGAGCAAGCAGTGAAGAAGTACAAGACGAGTGTTCGGCGTCAGAGAATTGCAGAAAGTCACCACGAAGGAAACGAAGAGCACGAAGATTGATTTCGACGACCTTTTCAATCGCGTGTTTGGCAGTTTTATCGAGGTTCATCGATGTAACAACACCGGGCTGAAAGAGGACATCGAGCGTTGCGTTCTCTGATTCCTTCGTGGCCTTCGTGGTAGTCTGATGGTTGCCCGCTTGTCAGTTGATCAGTAAACGGGGCCGAATCGAGTGAGATTCTTGAAAGCCAGACCTTCCTGCATCGATTCTACTGGAATGAATTATCGAAGCGGACGACCTTCGATCGGCTTTCCGTTCGTATCAAGTATTTGAAAACAGTGAATCCCCGCGCCGCGCTGGTCGGTATAGGCCCAGACGATTTTTTTATCGCGAGTCACTTCAAACAACTTGGTCTGACCCGGCTTGGCATGATAGGCGGTGATGACGGTATTTCCATTCGGCAACCGCTGTGCACCACAGGCATCGTCGAAAGGCTTTGAAGGAAAGTCGTCATTCGAGACCTGCCAGACCGTTTTTCCATCCTTATCAACTTCGATCGTCAGGTTGCCGATCGTGCAGTTGATTAATGTATTGCCGTTGTCGAGTCGAATCGCGGTGAACGGCCAGTTCGGCGTCGCCACTTCCCAGACGATCTTTCCGTCAGGCTGGTATTCGCGAACGACTTTATCGAGCAACTGTGGCACCAGATAGTTTCCATTTGCCAGTTTTCGAGCCATACGGGATTGCAGGTGATGATCTTTGGTTTGAGCCTGCAGCGGGACCTCGACGGCGATCTTTCCTTCACGAGTCACTTCCAGCAGCCGAGGCTTGTCTCCCGCTTCGGTCAGCAGGATGTTTCCGTTTTCTAATGCTTGTACGGTGTTGACCTCGGACTGAGTCCCCTTGAACTCGAAAACCGTTTTCCCCTCGCGGGTCACCTCGACAACCGACCCTCCATCGTTCGACCGGGAAACAGCGAGCAGCAGATTTCCATTGGGGAGTACCCAGCCATCGCGAGTTGATTTCGGAAACGACCAAAGGACTTTACCATCCCCGTCCTGAAGATACGTTTCGCCACCAGTGGTCAGGAATGCATGAGTAATCTTCGTATTTTCTTCGGCATAACTCGGAGAGCATGCAAAACCGATGGCCATGACGAGAACAGAAGCTCGAATCAACATAGAAGGGACCTTTGCGCGAGAGGATTGACGAGAATTCCCCGGAAGCCTGACGATTTGGCCACAGATTCGTCAAGCGTCTGGTAGTTCGTCGCGGCGGAAATTCCGGGTCTCGTGCCACTGCTTAGGAGTCTTCGGAGAAGCAGTGTCTTCACCGGCTGCAGTTTAAGGAGCACTGCTTTATCGACGACGATCAAGCAGTGGCACAAGAACGTAGCTCCGAAGTCGTGATCGCTTGCCGCTTGGGCGATGGCGTCTTATTCTCGATCCCGATTCGTGAAGGCTGTTCCACCGTTGCTCTGGAGACTCGCCATGCACTCAATGCCGCTACTTGCTCAAATGCCAATGTTCCGCATGGAACCGGAACACGTGATCGCCTATATCTCGTTCACACTGTTTTTTCTGTTTATGGTCTGGCTGGTCGATACCGGCCGACCAGATGGACGAACTTATGTGCTCTGGGGCATCTTGTTGATGATGCTTTCCTGCGGTTATGGATTGATTGGAATTCCCACGACTGCCATCGCGACTGCTGCCTTACAGAAGGTGAGCTTTCTCCTGGTGCTGGGGGGGATGGCGGTCAGCCTGCTGTCTGCATCGTCGACCACTCCAACGAAGAAAGAGGCCGATCATGTCTGACAACCGTCGAAAGATCGTGATC
>JBAXBD010000808.1:0-2851 GCA_037142165.1 Schlesneria sp.
CGATGAAATAGCTTTTGACAAGACCGAGAAACCGATCGGTCTGGCCGCGATAAAGCCAGACGATGGCCGACAGGTTTTGCATCTGTTCGGGCGAAAAATCGTTGATTGTCCGGTTGATTTTGCGGAAGACGTTGCGGGCGTCGAGCATCAGAACCTGATCACGCCGCTCTTTCGGTTTGCCTCGGTCAAAGAACCACAACTCGCACGGGACCGTCCGCGTATAGAAAAAATTCGAACGGACCGAGATCATCACGTCGATATCGCCGGTCTCGATGATCTTGCGACGGACTTCCTTTTCGCCGTGGCCCGCACTGCTCGCTTGCGACGACATCACAAAACCTGCTCGTCCCTTTTCGCTCAGGTAACTCCAGAAATACGAAATCCACAGGTAGTTGCCGTTCGAAACCTTTTTCTCTTTATTCACGCCCGGCAGACCGAACGGGAGACGAACATCGGTTTTGACTCGCTCGGCATCGACCAGATCGACATTGAACGGGGGATTGGCCATCACGAAATCGCATTTACCAAACAGAGTGTGCTCGTCCTGGTAATAGGTGATCGCCTCGGCAATCTTTCCGTCCAGTCCATGCACGGCGAGGTTCATCTTGGCGATGCGGATCGTCTCACGGTTTTTCTCCTGACCGTAGAAGACCACTTTTTTCGCGGTGTCGCCACCCGAATGTTCGATGAAATGGCTCGACTGGACGAACATTCCGCCTGAACCACATGCCGGATCAAACACCGTCCCATGTTCCGGTTCAATGACGTTGACGATGGTCTGAACGAGCGACGACGGAGTAAAGAATTCACCGTTGTCGTGTGCTTTTTGAATGGAAAACTTCGCGAGGAAGTATTCGTAAATGCGCCCGAAGACATCCCCCGTCGCCCGCTTGATCTGCTCGCTGTTGAAATGCCGCATCAGGTCTTCGAGAACCTTCGGTTCTGACGAAAAGATACCGTAGTCTTTAGGCAAGACCCCTTGCAGCGGTTCGAACTCCGCCTCGATCGCGGTCATGGCCTCGGTCACCAGCGATGGCAGACCGAGCTTATCACTGGTTGCCTTCTGCATGATGACGTCGTAGCGTGCCGATTCCGGCAACCAGAGTGCTCGGCGTCGGATGTAATCGGCAGGAAGCAGTTTTCGTTTTGGCATCTTGCCGCTGGCCTGATCTTCTTGAATCTTCCGGCTGGCTTCGTCAAAGCGATTGGCGGCATGCCGTAGAAAGATCAGTCCGAGGACAGGCATGAAATAGTCGCTGGAGGTGAGCTTGGAATTCGCTCGAAGCTGATCCGCTGCTTCCCACAAGTCAGCTTCGAGTTTTTCAATACCACTAAACGTCCCGTCGACCATACCGCAGAGCCTGTCTCATTTTAAAATCACGACACTCCATCGGAAGACCATACGTGATGCGTCTTCAACAGAAAATCGCAGAAATCCAGATTAGATGAGCAGCATACTGTGAAACCGACTCCAACCCCAGCGTGCCGCCGTGGTTGGTGAATCCGCCAGATAACGTAGACTTTTCAACGTTCTGATAGTCCTTCGTTTAACCGCGCCTCGTAGAGAAGCGAGTCAGGCGGCGTCATAGACAAACCCGAGATGTCGTTTGTCACTGGGCTATTGCGATTGTCTTTTGCCACGATCGATCAGTTTTTCCATAACATGTTCGGCGACGTTCGAAGAAATCGGCTGAACGCCGATTCGCCTGCGCCGATGGCTGCGGGTTAAACGAAGAAATCGTCGCCATCGTTTAACCGCGCCTCGCAGAGAAGCGAGTTAGGCGGCGTCACTGACAAGCCCGAGGCGTCATTGTTCGCTTGGGTATTGCCGTGGTCTTTCCCTTCGTCGATCGATGTTCCGCTGCGATGCCCAGCAACGGTCGAAGAAATCGGCTGGACGCCGATTCGCCTGCGCCGTTGGCTACGGGTTAAACTATCAAGAAATGGCGACGCGATCGCGCCGGTTTTTCGAGTGAAACGGCCCTCTTCCCGTTGGCAGCAGCGGACATTCTCCGCCAGCCGCAAAATCATTCCATAAACATCCGACATCCCGCGCGAGAACCCTCGTCGCGCAAGCACCTTCCAAACGTTAAGAAAGCTCTTTTGTTTTTCTATTGACGAAACACATTATTTTTTGTATTTTTATGTCGTTGTCTTCTTGGCCGGCGCGAGGAAATCCACGAGGCCTTCGTTGATACGTTGATCGCCGTTATCCTTTTGACATTGTCGATTTTCGTTTCGGAGTGACTTCGGCTGCCGAAGGCTGTTGTTTGGAACGGGCTGAAGCCCATTCTACGGCTGGTGGCTTTTCTGGATTTCTGGAAATCAAAACCGGTCGACGACAATTGATCTTTGACATTTTGGAATAAATTTTAATCCGAAACAAAAGCGGTACAGGCACTTCGAAGCTCGGAGCCAGTGCCGGTTTTGTTCGTGGCGGGCTCGCGTCGGAGGAGTGACGGGATTCGAACTTGATCGAACTGCGACGAACTCGAACAAACTGTGACACCCTGAAAAACGAGACAATTACTTGCCAAAACCCTATAAATTATGGGGAATGGTCGAAGTCGATCGAACTCGAACAAACTGTGACAACAAATACTGAGTGCATGATGAACGCAGAACGGAAGAGAAAGAAGAATCAGTGCGTTTAAACCGGTTGGCTCACCCGGGAGGAGTGATGGGATTCGAACTTGATCGAACTGCGACGAACTCGAACAAACTGTGACACCCTGAAAAACGGGACAATTACTCGCAAAAACCCTATGAATTACCGGGAATGGTCGAAGTCGATCGAACTCGAACAAACTGTGACACCAAATTCCGGGTGCACGATGAACGCAGAACGGAA
>JBAXBD010000809.1:0-2848 GCA_037142165.1 Schlesneria sp.
TGAACACCCGACCCCCTCCGGCTGACGCCTGCAACGGAAAAGAAAAGAATGGGACGAATGGGACGCTATGGGACTTATAGGACCGTATGAGCATGATCGCACAATCTTTGTCCCATAGGTCCTATCTGTCCCATAAGTCCCATGAAAGACCGCCTCTGCAACTCAAAACCCGCGCGAAAGTTTTTCGGCGGACAACCAAGTCCAGGCGTTGGTCGTGGGGACAGCGGATATCAGCCCTACCCAGTCAATTGCAATGTCAAGCTTCGTCGATTGTGACGCTTGAGCCGGTCGTGCTCAGCATGACTTTATTTCTGTTCCCAACACGTCGAAGAAGAAACAGGCGGCTGTTCCTGACTGAATTCAAGCCTGCATAGTTCATCCTGCGGAAATTGCCGGAATCGATGCATCCATGTTCCCGATCAATTGTTACTTCTGTTGGATGACGCCGATTTTGCTGGTGGCTTTCGTAACCGCGTCCCACGGTGACGAGACGGATGCACTGAAGAGCGACGAGGACACTTCGATTGCAGAGACATCGCTGGAATCGGCGATCGATTTGGCACAATCGGTCAGTCCAAATCTTGCCAAAGCCGCCGCCGATGTGGAAGCGGCACGAGGTAAGGCCGTGCAAGCGGGACTCTATCCCAACCCCATCGCTCAAGGTGGCGCAACACAGGCTGCGGGTAATGAAAGTCAATATTATTTTGGCCTCAGTCAAGAAATCGTCACCAAGCATAAATTGAAACTGAATCAGGCCGCAGCAACTCGCGAAACCTATCAGGCCGAGCTGATGTTTGTTCGAACCCGTTTCGAACTGCTGACAGCAGTCCGGCAGACTTTTTTCGCGACGCTTGCTGCCCAGAGAAAAGTCGAAGTACTCACGCGACTGGTCGAGATCGCACGAAAATCCGCTGAAGCGGCAGAACAGTTGCTCGCCGCCGGAGAGACCTCGCGCGCCGATTTGCTTTTGTTCGAAATCGAACTCGAAAAATCCGAAGTGGCATTGCAGAACACGGAGTCGCAACTGGCGGCCACTCGCAAGCAACTGGCTGCCGCCATCGGTATCAGAAACATGAAGATCGAACATTTGACCGGAAGTTTGAAAGTGTCTCCCGCCGATTCCATCGCTCAACTCTTAAACGACGCCTATGTTCCTTACAACGCTGACATCCAGATTGCCGAACAGGAAATCGAACGTTCGCGACTGGTTCTTCGACGGGCACAGGTCGAACCGTTCCCTAATGTCACCGTCTATGGCGGTTATCAGTACCAGGTCGTTCCCATCCACGATATGGGTTTATTCAGCGCATCAATTCCGGTACCGGTCTGGAACCGGAACCAGGGAAACATTGCCAGTGCACACGCTCAAATCACGAAGGCCACAGCAAACGTCAGCCAGGTACAGAACCAGATCGCTGGACGGATGGCGGAATTGATTGGGCGCTATCAAATCGCCGATCAACAAGTCAAACGGTTTGAAGAACGCATTATTCCCAAAGCGCGAGAAGGTGTCACAATCACCCAGGCAGCGTTCGCCCAGGGAACTCTTGATTCGTTTCGACTACTCCAGTCACAACGTGGATTGATTGATTCCAATCTTGGATACATCACCGCATTAGAAATGCGGTGGCTGGCGGCTGCGGAACTTGCCGGTCTGGCACAACTCGAATCGTTCCCCTGAAGATCGCTCGTTTCGTCTTTGAAGCTCTCTTCCTTGAGACGTGAAAGCATCTCAATTCGGGTCACACGCTGAAGCCGAAGAACAATCGAAGTTGCGTCAGATCACCCCGCTGAGGTTGTGAGTGATTGAAAGATAAAACGGCGAGCCTCAAGCCGTAATATGGGCTTCAGCCCTTATCTTGACCCACGTTTTCCTTCATCAATTGGCTCGGTCGAAGGCAATGTGAAAGCAAAAGAATGGAAAAGGGACAGGCACCGAGGTGGGAGCCAGTCCCCTTTTCCATTCTGACTTATCTTTCAGAATCCGATTGGAATTGCGAAGTTTCTTACGTTAATGTTTCGCCTGATTTCAAGCGGCGCGATTCGCTGTGTCCCGTCCCAGAACTGCAAACCATTGTTCGGTGGACGTTTCGAACGAGTCTCTTTTCACGGTGAGAAAATTGGCATGGAAACGATCATCAAGGAAATCACTCCGCTCTTCTTTTCTCCCTTAATCGTGGTGGAAGTTCCCAACAGTGCCGATTTGAATCGGAAGCTGCTGGACGAGACCGCCTCGATGCGAAGACTTTCGCCAGGATTGCAGTTAAGCAACCAGAATGGATGGCATTCGGCCCTCGATTTCTTCGAGCGGGCAGAACCAGGTTGTGTCGATCTGGCACGTCGAATCATTGACGCAATTCGGCAGGCGACGCAAGCGATTTCACCAGGCTTCGATTTTTCCACGGTCGGCTTGCAGTGTGAAGGTTGGATCAATGTCAATGGAAAAGGGGGATTCAATACGCCTCATGACCACCCAGGATGGGCCTGGTCAGGCACCTACTATGTGCAACTGCCTGAAAATCCCCCTCAGCGAAGCGGTTGCATTGAATTCCTGGATTCCCGAACCAACGTTCGTTGCATTACGGTGGACGGGGCGAGTTGTTTCATGAGTAAGTACACTCATCGGCCCGTCAGTGGCACCATGCTTCTTTTCCCCTCCTATCTGCGGCACTGGGTCTATCCTAACGAACAGGATGAAGAACGCGTTTCGATCGCCTTCAACGCTCGTTTTGCACGGCTTCCAAAAAAATAGGAGGACCTCGTTGCCATTAATTGATCCATCGATCCGGCAACCGTTAACTCTTTATCTGGCGCAGACCACACAGGCACACGCGAAGTTGAGTTCAAT
>JBAXBD010000810.1:0-2844 GCA_037142165.1 Schlesneria sp.
AGTTGTAGGAATGTTGAGCAGGTCTTTGTCGAGGATTGCCACGACGAACGAGTCCGGCGTGATGCCGTCCACGTTTTGGCTCAGGGTCACGTCGAAGTTGAGCTTCGTACCGGGCGTGAACGATTGATAGAGTTCCTGGAAAAAAGAGCTGTTGTCGAACGTGACCGTCGAACCGATGTCACCTGTTGCTCCTCCCGCCGTGGTGGCACTCCCCGTCGCAGCTCCACCGCCGTAGGTGAAATTGCTGACCTGGACCGTGTTATTGCTCAGTACGCCGCCGTCAACGAACTGCAGGTCGAGGGAAAACGGAGCACCGGCGCTTGCCGGTGAAGAGCCGAGGCCAGACGTGTCGATCTCAAAGTGGAAAGTCCCCGCGTAGCTGGTCGATGCACATGCCAGCAGCGCGGCCAATGAGGCGACAAACGTCGCCTTGAAAACTTGAACACAACGCATGAGTAAACTCCATCTATTCAAAGGAAAAAAAGTTCTGTTGAAAGCAATTTCAAAGGATCATTATCGGCTTGTTGAGAGTCCGCCCCGTGTCCAACGGGCTTGACAGCCCGTTGGACAATGTCGACTTGACGAGACTTGGGGCGTTCACGGCAACAAGGTGCCGAACGATGCGTATTAGGCCGGTGGAGGATTGGTCGTGAACACATCGGTTGTAAACGTGATCGACTTTTTCAACGGGTTGCCGAAGGCCAGATTCAGCTTGAATTTGGCTCCTGATGCCAGGCTGGCAAGCAGATTCTTGGGAAGCGAGATCACGGTGTCACCGTTACCCAACCGGGTCACGTTCAGCGACGTACCGAGGTACTTGGCGGTTACTGTGATGTCAGACGGAAGATTCTTCAGAACGATACTGAAGTTTCCTTGAAGGATGTTGCCGGTATTGTTCTTGATTTCGAGGGAACTCTCGAACAAGCCGGTGGTACGATTGAGCACAAACCCAGTCCTCGACTCGCTCGTCAGACCAGTCACCTTCGTGCTGTTGATATGCAAGACGAACAACTGGCCCCCTTCAACCTGTGCCGTAGTAATCCCAGTGGTATAGTGGGCCTGGTCGCTGGAAATGAGCCATTTTCCGCCTGGCGCACTTTGATTCAGCGTGGAACTGGCCATGATCGCGGTGATGTCGATAATGCCGGAGGTTTCTTCGTCATTGTTGAACGGCGAGGTTGCAGCAACTCCGACGTCACCAAATCGAGCCGGGTCATGTTTCGTAATCATTGTCAGGACACCTGAGTTCGTAGTCCCGTTGAACGTGGCGGTGTCATACTCCCAGATCTTCCCATTGTGTTCGGCGCCGCCGACGTCCTCTTCCAGGTAGATCTTTCCATCTGAGGGACTGACCGCAATGTTGTCAAACATGTTGACCTTCTGACCAGCGACGGTCTGGCCGTTGATGAGGAGATCAATCTTGCCGCCGGCGTCGGGATTTGTAATGTCATCGAAGGTCATTCGCCACAGACGCGTCTGTCCAATTTGAGATCCTAGGCCGTCACTCACCTTATCGAGTTGGTCGGTCGTGACAAAGTAGTACACATTCGGGTTGTTCGGGTCCCATGCTCCGTCCTCTGGCCTTGAGAAGGTCGTCGAGGCCGTGCCGCTCAGTGTGAACCGAGTCCCATTAGTGATGTTTGTCGCACGCGTGGTTGTGTTAACAACCTCGGCGGTGTTGCCGGTGACGTTGACAAATTTCATCGTTCCATTGGTCAGACCCGCTTTATCAATCTCAGTACCTGTATTCGTCTTGGTACCGACATAAACAGCAAGCGCATTGTTCATGATACCGGTTCCGCCATCGTTGTTACCGATAACGACCGTCTTGTTCTGCGGGTACGGATTCGCCAGCAGGTTCTCCCAGGCTCCGACACCGGTCAGGCCGGAACCGTTCGTGCTGAGGTTGAACTTGCCGAGCATATAGGTCTTGCCCGCGTCGGCTCCCGTAACCACGGCGGCCCGAGCCCAGCCGGTCGAACCTCCTTCTTCGCCGTACATGAAGATCCTTGCCTGGCTTCCGAGCCCGGTTGCAGAATTGTAATAGGCAGATACTTCGGGAAGGTCGGCTGAACAATAACGATTGAAGGCAAAAGTGGTTGGGGTCGAGTTCGATTTCTGGTTGACCACATCCCAACCATAGACAGACTTCATTAAGTCTTCGCCAGAGTTCACCGCGAGGGTATTCTTGTCGATGACAAATCGTGAGATGTATGCCCCTATGGCGCCATGGTCATGAACAACCCCCAGCGTATTCCCGATTTCTTGATTCACCAGCAGTGTGAATGTGCCGTCACCATTGTCGAAAGCGCCCAGACCGTCCGGGATACCGCCAAGACCGTAGGTGCCGCCGCCGACTTTCGGAACGGTATCGTCTGGCGTCGAACCGGTATTATCGGTGGTTAGAACCGAGATGACATCGATTCCCGGCACAACCGCCTGCACGTAAGGGGTTGACGCAGTGCTGGGACCTGTGATCGAGTTACCCGACATCAGGATACGGCATTCCAATGCTTCCAATGGAGGTTGAAAACATCGGGCGCGGGCGGCCCTGGGTTTTCTCATTTTCGGAGTGAACAATAAACTTCTCATCGGCCAGTTCTTCAAGGTGAACAACATCCGCAACCTCCAATTGCTAAATTCTTCGTATTACTGAATCGTTGGCTGGCAAGAATCTCTTGCCATGACCGAGCCGGCGGAAAGTTAAAGACTCGACGTGAATGGCTGATGAGAAATTCGTGAATTTTTCCAAACAATTATAAAAAACTCGGTCCGGCAAAAATGCGTTCCTGGAGGAATTCAGCGACACGTTCGCCCGGGCTTTGACCTTTCACAGGAGTGTTG
>JBAXBD010000811.1:0-2841 GCA_037142165.1 Schlesneria sp.
TCGTCGGAGTTTGAGCACCTTCGTCGGAGTTTTAGCCCTTCGTCGGTGTTTCCATCCTGACGAACATTAACCAGGTTCAAACGTCAAAATTCTATCCCAATTTGTTTTTCTTTGGGGCCGGAATCATCGCCCTCTCAAGTTTCGCTGTCCGGCAGATGGCAGCAAGAAACTACAAAAAAAGTTGTCGTGTGTAAATGGCAAAATGGGTGTAGTTTCTTAATGTTTGGAATGGGCTCATGATAAATGAAAAATTTCAGTCCTCTTCCGAATTTCTCAAGCATTGCACGGTGTCACGGAGTTGTTTTGTCATCCTGACTTTGGACTGATGCACATTGTTCACAGCCGTTCCAAGTTCCCTGGCTACAATTTCCGCCAAGCGATCCAGCAGGACGTATTGTTCAAACGCCTGGAACACGATGCTGGTCTGACAGGCGTTCCACACGATTGATAATGCCCGTGCGACAAGTTGTACTTCCCAGACGTCGTTTCAGTTTGGCTCATTTGGTCTTGGTCCCGGCAGTGACGGTCGATAATAGCCCCTCGCTTCAACGGTGGGGATCTCAAGAAAAGAAACCTGCGTCGCTTCGCGACTTCGAGTTGGTTCAACGCGATGACCTGTGGTTGAAACCACAGGCTATAGGCCTTCGTCGCTTCGCGACTTAAATACGCACTCCCACATCGCGACTGCGGCCGTGACACGGACAGGCGCCGCACGAAAGCGAGCGCTACCATCCTGATCAACACACGCACCATCGTGAGCACAAAGCGGACCATAGCGCCATGGTAAAGACTGTCGCTATGTCGGCATGGACCGCGACGACTACGGCGCCGGTCGCCGCGAACAAAGCAAGGGATAAATCGCTCTGACGTCGCGAAGCGACACAGGCATAAAGCCGTGGGTTTCAACCCACGGTAAACGGCCACCAGACAACGTCACAAACCCCAGCGGGGTGAAGGTGGGCCGACATCGCGCCATCGATCCACAAATCGGTTCCTTATACGCGTCGTAAATCAATTCTCTTCCGTAGCGAATGGGCCTGCAGTTCAACCATCTCGTTTTGTTTCTTTCCTGGAAACCGACCCAAACGAAAAACGTCGATCGGGCCAACATGACCGAAACCCCACCACCTGTGCGAGGTCGGTGGGGTTTCGGGCGGGTTGCGATTGACGTCGCCTGTCTTTTTGTCAGTCGCTTCTTGCGATTGGACTGAGATGTGTCTTCGTTAACGCGTTTACCGATACTTGCCGACGCTGATCGCGTCGCCTCATCCAACGCCTGACGTTCAGCGAGCCGTGGCAAGCGTGCGCGATTACCGTTTCGGTGGATTGGCCTCACGTACCAATGCTCCGAATTCGTCACTGAGAACGAGTATCGAAAACTTCCTGGCGACGTCGAGTGCGTTCGTGTTGAGCGACGCGAAGTCGAAGCGACCACGAAGATCGGTGTAGCCATCTTTGTAGAACTTCACGCTCCCATCCTCCATCTGAGCATAGACTTTGACATACGCTTTGGGCACGGGCTTGCCTGTTGTCTGGTGCGTCACTTTGACCTGACCGTAATTTTCGATCACCTGCACCGTCAGCGAATGAGAATAGTAGGCCTGAGTCTTCGTCAGCCCTGCTCCGACAATCTCGACAAGTACGTTTTTGTTGTCCAGTTCAGCGGGCAGTCGAATCAGTTTCGTGGCAGGCTTTCCGCGACCCGCTCCGGCGGCGTTCTGCCCGTCATCCAAAGTTACGTCTTCAGAACGATTGGGTTTGATTGAACTGAATTGTCCGCTGAAGCGTTGGACGAAGGGGTTCCGGCTGAACAATAGTTCGACGTCCATCTCGTAAAAGTTGATGCGGGCCGACTTCAGGTTCTGGCTGTCGAGCTTGATCTGTTTGGCTTCCACGGTGAAGTCGAAGTTTGGTTCCGTTGCGGCCAGTTGAGTTTGCTGCTGGTTGCGATCTTCGTCGCTCACCAGCTTGGTATCTTTCCCTTCGGCTTCGTCAAGCTGAGCACCAATCGCCGCGAAGGTTTCTCGCCATCGATCGACGGGATGATCGGTGTACTTGTCAGCAATGCGTCGCGCTTTTTGATGATCATCAGTGAAGAAGTCGAGGTACGCTGCGCAGTAGTCATACTGCATCTTCGTCGAGACTTTTTCGACATTAACCTGGGCAAACGTTGCCAGGGCTTCTTCGATCCGATCCTGAAGTAACTGGTAATAGGTTACGGTTAACAGATCATCATCGTCGAGTTTTCGTTCGTATGAGAGCTGATGCAATGTCTCGTGATATTGGTGGTGGAAGCGATCGTTCAGAATTTGGCGACGTTTCCCTAATGAATGTGCACGGGCATTGACCAGCGGTTTGTATTCGAGGTGTTCGAATGTCCGTCTGGCGACGGGATCAATTGTCAGCAGCGTGCTGGAGAGTCGACCTCCGCAAGTATTAACGATCTGGTCCGCGTGCATCAGGTATTCACGAGCACGTTCAGGAATATTGTGCTTCAGGGCGTAAGACCATAACGAGTGGTTGTAGACATGACGCTGAGACAGTTTTGCCAGAACTGCGACAAACACTTTCGGATCGTGCATCCGCCAGGCGATTCGCTCAAGGTTCACCGAATCAACGTTATTATTGTCAATGAACGTCAGGACGTCGTCGGTTGATCCGAATTGCGAAATATAGTCCCACGAACCGGTGTCGATTTTGGTCGGTTTGTCGACAACATTCAGGGTCACTGCCGCCGTCGACGCAATTAACGTTTCATTTCTGGCAACGTGGACGGGGAACTGCGCGAACTGGCCTGCAGCGGGGAAATAGAAATGATAATCCAGAGTCTGGGTATGGTAT
>JBAXBD010000812.1:0-2839 GCA_037142165.1 Schlesneria sp.
GCAGATGTGGGCGTCGGCAGCCTTTCACCGACAGGTCCCATTCGATTCGATCTGCTCGATGTCGAACACGCGACGCCGCATGAACCGCGTCGAATTGTGATAGAAAAGTCTCATCCGACAGTTCGGTACTTTCATCAGGCGAGATTGGGTAACGACTGGGTCGATATCCATGAATTCACGCTGGAACAGATGCCAGTCATTGATCGCGAAGTCGGGAACTGCTGGACCAGCATGCATCCCAAATCCAAGTTTCGACTGAATCTGATCACGAGTCTGGCTCATCCCGACGGGACGCGAGTTTCGCTGCATAACCATGAGTTCATTCATCGGCATGGGGCTGAGATCCTCGAGCGAATTGAAATCGCGACTCCCGACCAACTCTTGTCCATACTCGATGAACGACTTGGGTTACGCTTCCCGGCAGGGACTCGGTTCGGGCCACCAGGTATGGCATGGCCGACATGAAGAATATCGCCATAGACGAGTGAAATGTCGCCAGATCACTTTATCGTTGAATGTCTGTACGATGATTGAAGACAGACGTTGTGTCTTTTATACTGCCGTTCTCATTTCGTTCTCAATTGAACGGTGATTTTTCTGCCGAGATCAGGTGAAATTCACTGAGTTCCAAACTGTTCACATTCGTAGGCATCCCATGCTTTATGTTCGTCTGCAATCGTTGTCGGTGATGTTTTCGGTTTGCCTGGCGTTCGGATGCAGCGAACAAAAGAATGTACCGGCTCCCGTTGCCCCTCCCGTTGTCGCCGCTCCGGCCCAACCTGCGGCGCCGGAGAAAATTGCCGAGCCATCTGAGACGAAGCACTCCCCTGCCCTGACGGCCACGGAATCGAACCTTGGGAACCCAGAAACCAACGTGCCAGTTGTCGAAAAAGATCTCGATCAAAATCCGGTTGTCACGCCGGAAACGGTGAAACAGTCTGTGAAAACTAATCAACAGGCGAAGTCGTTTAGTGAAGCGGCTTATCTGCCTGAAGGGGTCGTCGGGTTGTTCGTTGGTCATCCGAAACAATTTTCCGAATCCCCGATCGGGAAATTAGTGAAAGAGTTCATCGACATCGATGATCTCGATTCCAACTATCAAGCGCTGAAGAAAACGGGTGTCAAACTGCAAGATATTGAGCGGGTGACCGTTCTCGTCGATCAAACGCAAATCAATCTGTTCGCTCAACAGTCTGGACTGCCCGTCGGAGGAGACGCGGCTGCCGGGGGGCCGGTTGAGTCGATGCAGCTTAAGAATTCTTTAAAGCAGATTGGTCTGGCGTTTCACAATTACCATGACGCTTTTCAACGATTTCCTCGGGCTGACGGAGATGGAGCGGGGCAACAGACCGGACTCAGTTGGCGAGTACACTTGCTGCCATTTCTGGATCAGGCGCTGCTCTATAATCAGTTTCATTTCGACGAAGCCTGGGATAGCGAGCATAACAAAACACTGATTGCTCAAATGCCCGCGCTGTTCAAATCACCTGATGTTACCGAGGCGGGAAAGACGGCATTTCATGTTTTCACCGGAGAAAACACACTGTTTCATGGTGAAGAAGGGCTTTCGATTCGCAATGTTACTGATGGAACCTCGAATACAATTCTTGCGGTGCTGGCCGGAAGTGATACTGCTGAGATCTGGACGAAGCCAGGCGGCCTGGATGTCGACTTCAGCGTGCCGAAAAAAGCGCTCGGCGATCTTAAGAAAGACGAGCGGATTCTTGTATTGGTCGCCGACGGTTCCGTGCGCCCCTTGCTGACAAACATGGATGACACGCAACTGGCCAATTTGATCAAGCCAGCCGATGGAAACGTGGTTGATTTTGGTCCTCAAGTACCAGTCAACGAACCAATCCCTTCAGCAATTGTCGCCTTGGGACGTGATGTGAATCAAGCGGAACTGATTAACGGAATACTTGGAGAAGCGACGGAAGAAACGCACGAGGGGCAGGCGTTCCACAAGAACACTCAGATCGCCGTCTGGCAACCCGATCCCCGAACCGTTGTTGCAGGTCCGACGGAAACAGTGAAGAAGATCATTTCCACAAAGAAGGCCGGCAATGACAGTACTTCGCCGCTGATCGAACAATTGCAACTGAGCGCTGATTTCACAGCGGCGATCGACATGGAATCCCAAGCCCGCTTGCTCGGCTTTTTCGCGCAAGGCAATCCAATGATGGGAATGGTGACGAACATCAAAACCGTCGCAAGTCATGTTTCTGCGACAGCCAAGGAGGGAGATTCTCTGGTCGAAATCAACGTCATGGCACTCGACGAAGGAATGGCCGGTGGATTATTTGCCATAGGGTCATTCGGTCTGAATCAAGGGAAAAACGTGATGAGTCAACTACCGCTTCCTCCCAATCCCTCAGCAAGCGACAAGGAAATGCAGACCTTTATTAAAAACCTTGTTGCATCCGCAACCGTCAAGCAAGACGCTGACAAGATTCAGTTCCGGGTTCCCGTCCCGAAAGGCATCGATCGTGTTATACAGCTTTTAAAACCCGCGCTCATTGATGCAAAAGCGGCCGCAAAAGAAGCACAACAGAGAAATGCACTGCATCAGATGGGGGTGGCGTTTCACAACTTCCACGACGCCATGGCGAAATTGCCTGGAGCGGGACGAAGTCGGCAAGAAGGTCCCATTGGGCTCAGTTGGCGGGTCCACCTCCTCCCCTATCTGGATCAGGCCCCTCTCTATCGTCAGTTCAAGCTCGACGAGACATGGGATAGTGAGCACAACAAAAAGTTGATTGAAAAAATGCCCGCAATCTTTAAATCACCCGGTGTCGAGGATGCGGGAAAAACGGCGGTTCATGTCTTCACAGGGCCTGGG
>JBAXBD010000813.1:0-2835 GCA_037142165.1 Schlesneria sp.
GGATTTATTACGAAACGTGGCCGGTCGTGATTCGACTTTTCGTGGCCGGATGCATTGGACTCGGGGTCTGGGGACTCTTCGCCATGCAGAACAAACGATCGACGGTTCGCAATCATCTCTCCGCAGGTGACATGCACGGGACGAACCGCCAATAATCAAGATCATCATGGTGACAAACGAATACCAGCCCCCGTGTGGGCGATGCTGTGAAGCATTTTTAAAGGCGACTTGGTAACAACGCAGGAACTTCGACGAAACCCCACCGCCCCCGAGGTACGGGAAATTTCTTCGCCCAGAATGGGCCGACGCAAATCAGCGCAGTTTGTTGGAGTTCGAAGAATGGGACTGATGGGACACATGGGACTTATGGGACTGTACGACGAAGATCGTCCTGTTTTTGTCCCATTGGTCCCATTCGTCCCATCAGTCCCATGAAGTTCAGCCCCCCAAAACCATCAACCGCTAATTCGGTCCGTCGGGCCTCTTGTTGCGCTGCTTTAAGCGGGCCTTCGTCATTCTTTCGCGCAGGCCACCTTCTTTGACGAAATCCTGCTCTAAGCGGCGAAGCTGCTGGTCTAACAAGAAATTCGTCTGGTGAATCAGACAGATGGCAATGTTTGCCACCACCTCTGCCGAGCGGGTTTCGCAGAATTCGCGGTATGATTCATACGTGATCGGTGTTGCCTGGCCCAATTTGCGGACGTATTGGGCTTCCCTGGAATTTTTGTTCCACTGCTTCAAATCACGAACTCGAAGAAAGTCTTCGTAATCGATCAATAGTTCCTCCTGACTGGCTCGGGCGACATTGGTCAGTTTGATTTCGGTTTCTTTTGATGTCCCCGATGCTTTGCTTCCTTCGACGATGTTTTGTTTGCCTGATCGCGCGGCCTGGATCATCTGGTCGACTGTTCGATCACCCTTGTTCAAAAACCGCTGGCAAAATCGAAATGTCAGGTCGTAGACAACTTCGGCTTTCTGATAGGACAGCAGGTCTTTGTATTGCCCATGCACGGGGATGAAGCCGGGTTCGTCGGGCATCGTTTGGCCCTTTTTTGATCGAAGAAAGAAGAAGGAAGAATGGGACTTTATGGGACCGATGGGACGGTATGACGCGGATTATGGTGTTTTGTCCCATTGGTCCTATTCGTCCCATCAGTCCCATTCGGTTCCAGCATGACACCGATTTTACCGACTTGGCCCTGTCAGTCCCATTAAACCCAAAGTTGGATTCTTTCATGAAATCTGATGCAGCTCGGATCACACATTGGTCAACGCGCGAACGATTGACCTATTCTGTACCCGCCGTCCGACGCGCATCAACCGGCTGCGCCGGAATTCTTCATCGTTCCTTCATCATTCCGTAAGGCGTTGTTTGTTGCCGAGTGCTTGTCCTGCTGATTACAATGCCCACGCGGTTGGCGATTGCATGACTTTGATTCTGCTGGTGTTAAACGCAATTCGCCACTGTGATGCACGTGACGCCCCAAACTTGTCCAGTGCGGAGGAGCACAGGCGAGATGATTGCAGCACACAGTCCGGCGATTCAGTCCAGTGTTCTGGCACTGAACCGCCATTACCTACCGATCCACGTTCTTTCAGTCACCCGTGCGTTCTGCCTCCTCTATAAAGGGGCCGCCGAAGTTATCTCCGTCGACGATGGGACTTTCCATTCGTACGACTTTGGAAACTGGCTGGAAGTCGGCCTGCTGAAACTGGAATTGGACGACGCTCAGGATGCCGACTGGATTCGGGCTGTCAATTTTGAAATTCAGGTTCCCCGAATTATCCGCCTGCTCCGATATGACCGCATGCCTCGCAACGGTGTGAAATTCAACCGACGGAATATTTTCCTCCGCGACGAAAACCGCTGCCAATATTGTGGTAAGCGGTTTGGACTACACAGCCTGAGCCTCGACCACGTCATGCCGAAAAGTCGTGGCGGGCCAACGACTTGGGAAAATATCGTCTGCTGCTGCCTGGACTGTAATGTGCGAAAAGGGGGCCGAACCCCTTACGAAGCGAACATGAAATTGATGAAACCCCCGCACAAGCCGGCTCGCAACCCCTTGTTGTTCCACCATTTGAACAGCCGTAAATACGAATGCTGGCGGACGTTTTTGAGCGAATGAGTCGTTTTCAGCCGCGAAGCCGCATTGACTGAACTCGCTTGTGCGTAGATGATTAGAGAGCAACCGTCAGGATGACGCGCGATTGACACCCAGCCAAGGATGGCGAACTCATGACATTTGAACTCATCGACGAAATGGAGCGGTTGGGAACACCGCGAATCCTGGTCATCGGCGATCTGATCCTTGACCGTTACGTCTGGGGTGATGCCGAACGAATCAGCCAGGAAGCTCCCGTCATCCTGTTGCGTGAAGACCGCCAGGAAACTCGACTGGGTGGAGCTGCCAACGTCGCTAACATGCTGCGTGGATTGGACGCTGAAGTGACACTTGCCGGTGTTGTCGGCGCGGACGCAGATGGAAAAGTTGTTGCCGAAGATTTGACTCGCTTCGGCGTTGATTGTTCGGCATTGATTGAAGACAGCGATCGACCAACGACCTGTAAAGTTCGCTTCATGGGGCGAGCCCAACATCGACATCCTCATCAGATGTTACGAGTCGATCGCGAGGTCCGGCATCCGATTCGGACCGAGATCGCTCAACAATTATTGAACTCGATCCTGCCTCGACTCCACGAATTCCAGGCGGTGCTGATTTCTGACTACGCCAAAGGGGTTTGTACGGCGGAAGTCTTGCGACCACTGATTGCGGCCGCGCGAGCTGCAGGCCTGCCCGTGATTGCCGACCCGGCTGCCGGTGGAGACTACAA
>JBAXBD010000814.1:0-2832 GCA_037142165.1 Schlesneria sp.
CAGTCGATCGACGTCCTGGTCGCGTTGGGGACGCATCCTCCGATGTCGGACGCTCAGATCGCGAAACTGCTCGGGATTGACGAAACCGAGCGGGGCCGTTTGTTTTATCAAATGCAGGTCTTTAATCACGAATGGGATCGTCCCGAACGCCTGCTAACGATTGGAACACTGGGAAAAAAAGAGACTGAAGAACTGTCGAACGGTCTCTTGTCCCTTGAGGTACCCGTGCAGATCAATTCCAGAATCGAGGACTATGACCTGTTGCTCGTTCTCGGACCGGTGTTTCCGCACGAGGTCGTCGGTTTTTCGGGAGGTAATAAGTATTTTTTCCCAGGTATCGGTGGCCCGGACATTTTGAATTTTTTCCATTGGCTTGGAGCGTTAATCACGAATGCCGAGATCATCGGAGTGAAAGATACGCCGGTCCGGCGAGTCGTCAATGCGGCGGCTCAAATGATCCGACAACCGCGACGTGCGATTACCTTTGTTGTGTCGTCAGATTGCAGCCTTCATGGGTTATTTTACGGAACACCGGAATCGGCATGGAACGAGGCGGCAGATCTTTCAAATCGTGTTCACATCAAACGGTGCGACCGCCCCTTTAAGCAAGTACTCTCGTGTGCTCCACCGATGTACGACGAACTTTGGGTGGCCGGCAAGTG
This sequence comes from Schlesneria sp., assembly GCA_037142165.1. Lineage (GTDB taxonomy): Bacteria > Planctomycetota > Planctomycetia > Planctomycetales > Planctomycetaceae > Schlesneria. The sequence continues at coordinate 663 of JBAXBD010000814.1, forward strand.
TATGTACAAGATGGAACCCGTCGTCGCCGACGGAGGCGAATTGATCATCTATGCTCCGCACATGCACGAGATCTCGGTGACGCATGGAAAGCTGATTGAACAAGTCGGTTATCACGTGCGCGACTATTTCACGAAGCAATGGGACCGGTTCAAGGACATCCCTTGGGGCGTACTGGCCCATTCAACGCATGTTCGCGGGAGCGGAACTTACGATAACGGCGTAGAGACTCCCCGAGTCCGCGTCACACTGGCAAGTGGGATCTCTGAAGAGACATGTCGACGTATCAACCTTGGTTACCGCGACCCCGCATCGATTGACATTGAATCATTCGCCAATCGGGAGGACGAGGGGGTCTTGCTGGTCCGTAAGTCGGGCGAATACCTGTATCGCCTGAATGCAAACCGCGACGCCGCGAATACTCAAGACAGAAAATCTTGATCGCCGTTAAAAACGGGGTTTGAAAAGATGACTCAGTTTTGTTAGCGTCAACGCATGGATTGCAGTTTGTCAAGGACTGATGTGTCAGAATCGGTTTGCGACAACAACTCGAGAACGCCGCTCAAAACTGAAGGAGCCGATCAATGATTCGTCGTCACCATCTTAACCGACCAACGCCCAGGCGGGGATTTACTCTGATTGAGCTTCTGGTCGTGATCGCGATCATCGCCATGCTCGCAGCGTTGTTGCTACCAGCGGTGCAGCAGGCGAGAGAGGCGGGCAGGCGGGCTCAGTGTCTGAACAATCTGAAGCAGATTGTGCTCGCAATGCACAACTATGAAAGTTCTTACCGCTGTTTCCCACCAGGGTTTATTCAACCGGGAACCGGCGGAGGTCAGCTTGGAACGTTGCCCGAGCCTGCGCAACTTGACACAGTGATCAAGCGGCAGAAGGTGTTTACGACCATTGACAAGTGGTTCATGCCACCCGAATGGGGCTGGCATTCGTTTATTCTTTCAAACATGGGTGAAGGAACGATCACTCTCGATTTTGGTCAGGCGAAATTCGGAGCCAACAACCTCGTGTCACCGAATGAGCAATACATCCGAACGAACATCCAGTCGTACGTGTGCCCCAGTGCAAAATCCCTTCCGTCCGGTCGGCCTGGACAAGGGCAGTCTCAGGGTTGGTCGTATTCAACGTATCGAGGGAACATGGGTGCGTACGACACAAGTGGCACATTCCAGAATGCGCCGACGACCCCCAACGGCATGCTGTATGACGGCAGTTCAGTACGCATGGGTGATGTGACGGACGGGACGTCAAACACACTGATGCTCGGTGACTCGTTGTTCGGATTCTGGGCAGACGGATTTAGCTGCTGTGTCCGGGTTTGGGATGATCCAGGTCACCCTGATATGTTTGACACGTGGTGGTCTGCCGCTCTGCCGAGTAATAATTCGATCCCGTTGAACTTTTTCAGTTTTGGTAGCGGGCACAACGACTTGTGCTGCTTTGCCCTTGCTGACGGCTCGACCAGAGCGGTTTCCAAGAAAGTTGATGTCAACGTGATGAAAGCGATCTCCACGCGCAATGGAGCGTTGCGAGGTATGGTTCCCGGTGTCAATATCGAGAACGTGACCGACGGCTGGTGATTCAACGTCGGGACGGTGTTTTCAATGATGAGCCCGGCATTATCATGATGCCGGGTTTCTTTTTCTGAATATGGCTGCTCATTAAAAATGATTTCGATCCGTGTGAATGGTGAGGCACTGCGAATCGCTGCTGATTCAACGGTCGAGAACTTGATCGCTCAACTGAAGTTGAATTCCAAATTTCTGGCAGTCGAATTGAACCGCCGAGTTGTTCCGCGAGCCGAACATAGCCGAACCAGGCTTGCTGCGGACGATCAAGTTGAAATTGTCACGCTGGTTGGAGGAGGCTGAACCGCTTCTATGACAGAACTCGATGTTAAGCCACTTCGCTTGGGATCGCATCACTTCGCTTCCCGATTGATCGTCGGCACCGGTAAATATTCGACATTCGAGTTAATGCGCGAGTGTCTGACGATCAGCGAGGCTGATGTCATTACCGTCGCGGTTCGACGTGAACGACTCGTCGATTCGGCAGGCCGCAGCATTCTCGATTTTATCGACCTGAACCGGTACACCATCCTGCCGAACACCGCAGGCTGCTTCACCGCAGAGGATGCCGTTCGCACGGCAAGACTCG
>JBAXBD010000815.1:0-2828 GCA_037142165.1 Schlesneria sp.
GAAAGTGACGGTTCAATCCCGTTCGAGCACCCTAAACAAAAAATAGAAAGGAAAAAACCGTGTTGACGATGTTGAGTCGGCAAACGCTTGTTCTTAATCGGAACTGGCAGCCGGTGGGGGTGGCCTCGGTGGCACGTTCGCTGACGCTGGTTGCTTCGGAGCGGGCGAGGATTGTCGATACAGCCGACTTCCAACAGTACACGTGGGCGGACTGGGCCAAGATGATACCTCAGGGAGATGAGCAGTTCGTCCAGTCGGTCGCATTTCGCATTCGCGTTCCAGAAGTGATCACACTGATGTCGTATGACCGTGTTCCGACAAATGTGGTGTCATTCAGCCGGCGGAACATCTACAAACGTGATCGATACTCGTGCCAGTACTGTGGACGGCAAGGGCGCTTTGCCGGCGAGCAACATCGCGACTTTGATACGCCGGTCAGTCTGCGAAACGAGTGCCTGAGTATTGAAGAGATGACCCTTGACCACGTCGTGCCGCGATCACGCGGTGGGACGAGCACGTGGGAGAACTGCGTGCTGGCGTGCCTGGACTGCAACAAGCGAAAAGCTAATCGAACGCCTTCGGAAGCGCACATGCCGCTGCGAAAAATGCCGGTTCGTCCGACATGGAAACCCTTGTATGCAAGACACGATGTGAGAATCGAAAGCTGGTCCAAGTTTCTCAGCGAGGCTTACTGGACAGTGGAACTCGATTCTTAATTCAGAATTTTGAATTTGAATGCGCGATGAAGAATGAGTTGGAATTAAAGATCGTTCGTGTGTTGAAGTTTCGTGACACGCGAACGATTTGTCCTTGAGGTGTGACGGAGGCACGCGACTTTGCGAAGGTCGCAGACCAGGTTCGACTCCTGGCAGGGACACTGAGTAAGACATAAGGAACATTTTTGTGTAACCGTTTACGCGTAATGCAGGATGACAGACCCATTTTCATGGGCAAGCGATGAGTCCCACGTCATGCGCTCGTCCGGGCTCGCCGTTTTTCACTATGAAAATGCGTCAGTCCCCGACCCGTAAACGGTTGATGCTTCGTTGGCAGCCGCGCCCGAGAGCCCTGAAGTTCACATCGAGTCTGCTATACTGGCGATCTCAGGAATTGTCTTGTCATCGGTAAAGGATGCATCATGGACACAGGGATGGTCAAAATGGATCGGCGCAAGTTCACGATGGGTATGATTACTGGCGTTGCGGGGGCTGCATCGGTTCTTTCTGCGGAATCTCCGACGAAACCGATGGGACATGATCAAATGCCAACGATTTTCGTCGCACACGGGTCGCCTCAGTCAATCGATGACGCGAATTGGATGTCGAAGCTCGGCAAATGGACAGATGAAATGCAGAAACCAAAGGCGATCCTGATGGTTTCCGCTCATTGGGTTGATCGACCGATCACCTTGGGGGCGACCAGGTCGGTTCCTCTGACGTACGACTTTTATGGGTTTCCCAAACGCTACTACTCCATGAAATATGAGGCCCCTGGTGCACCGGAGCTTGCACGAAGAGTCAAAGAGCTTCTGGCGCACAGTGACAAAATCGCAAGCGCGGCCGACCGGGGGCTTGATCACGGAGCCTATGTTCCGTTGCTCGGGATGTATCCTGATGCAGAAATCCCGGTGCTTCAAATCTCCATACCGACCATGGAGCCTGCGCCGCTGATCGAGCTTGGTCGAAAGCTGGCCCCGCTTCGTCGCGAAGGGGTCTTAATCGTGGGGAGTGGATTTTTAACGCACAACCTCGGCACGATCGATTTCAGTCCGTCAGCCCAGACACCAACCTGGGCGAAAGAGTTTGATTTATGGGCTGCCGAAGCACTTCGCAATCGAAATACCACGGACTTGACTCGATATCGCGAAAAAGCTCCGGGTGTGAAAATGGCATTGCCAACCCACGAGCATTTTGTCCCCGTTCTCGTCGCTCTTGGCGCGTCGCTTGAAACCACTGAAACTGTGACTTTTCCGATTACTGGATTCACGGGTGGATCGTTTACTCAACGATCAGTTCAGTTCGGGTAGCGATCTCTGCAAGAAGCTAACATTGTGCTTGTGTGTAATATTTGTATCAGGGAGCTGTTTTGTCAAAAGGGGACCGCCTTCGGTCGATTCGTTCGATCTGAACGACATTTCCATCCTGTACGGTGACCGTCACTTGACCAAAACGCAATCCAATCAAAGCCTTGTTGATTTCGTCGAGCACTTGCTTGGTGATACGGGATTGAGTTGGCTCAATTGGATTTTCGGCTCCGGAGTTCATGTCTAACGTCTCCTTTCATTGCACAGGTGCGGATATCACCTCGAATACTTTAAGTTTCTTCCAGCGTTACAACTGACGTCGTAGCGCAACGAAAGGATGCCCACAATGACGATGATGTAATCTGTTTCACGATAGGCTTGACGTTAAAAATCCCTTCAATCTCAACGGAAAAACGGATCGCATACTGCTTTCAATTCAAAATTGAGTTGAACAAGTTGTTGAGCCAAGAGCAAAAAATCGACAACGTGTGACATCAACAGTAAATGGCAAAAGTCCTCATTGATGATCCCCTCGGGGTGTGGGTCGGAGGGTCAAGCGAGTTCAAACCGGAATAACCTTCCGGCTCAAAACCAAGTTTCATGGAATCCTGTCAAAACTTCGCCCCGATGGATGTAATATACACGACTTTAGTGGTGATTTCAATATCAGTTTTTCAGAGGATCTGCGTTCTCTCGCAGTGCCCATCGTGGACGATCGGATTGTCGAAATGATCGAGGCCTGCAATTTGATCAGCGCTCCCTTGGCAATTCTTCGCGATGAAATCAGTTCTTCGGGAATATGAAG
>JBAXBD010000816.1:0-2815 GCA_037142165.1 Schlesneria sp.
TCCCTGAGATGGTACTCACGCGGTCCAGTTTCGACAAAAACAAACGTGCGACCGTCATTCGATGTCACGGCTGTTTGCGGCAGCGTCAGACATTCATGAGTTTGCCCGTCGGGAATGAGCACACGAACAAACATTCCTGGTCGAAGTTTTCCGTCGTGATTGTCAATTTCCGCAGTGAGCGGAACGGCGCGGGTTTCTGGAGAAACTTTGCGACCGACGATCGCGACGGTCGCTTTCAAAGTTTCACCCTTCAGTGCCAGGGTTTGCACCGACACAGACTGCCCACGCTCAATCGACAAGGCCTTCCAGTCTCGTTCGCGAATTTCTGCCTGCACCCACAGGCGAGAGGCATCGGCAAGTTGAAATAATCCTTGCGAAGTTTGAACGCGTTCCCTGGGTGCCAGCAGGATTTCTTCGATAGTGGCCGTGAAAGGGGCCTTAACGGGCCACGTGCTCAGCGATTCTGCGTTTCCGACATCCTTTATCGCCTCGAACGGCTGGTTCACGATCAAGCTGAGTCGCTGTTTTGCCACGGTCAGACGCCGTTCGGCATCTTTCATCGCCGATTCGGCCTTAAGATGTTTTTGTTTGACATCAAACGTCGCCTGTTCACATGCGGCAGAGTATTCAGCAGTGGTGGTATCCCGGGCAGAACCAAGTTCCAGCGCCATTCGAACACTGACGGCCCCTTCTTCGCGAGCGGGCTTGAGGTTGGAGCTCAGTTTTTCCGCCAACCGCATCCGGGAATAGGCCGTTAAAATCTGTTGGCGATAGTCACCGAGCACTTTGTCTGCAAATTCCTTTTCCATCTGCTGAACTTCCTGGGGACGCTTCAGTCTCGCCAGTAATTCATCGAGATTCGTCTGGATCGAATGCCACCACTCGTGTTCGTTTTGGGCCTGTTGCAGATCTGTTTCGCGAAGCAAAACATCAGCACGGACCTCTCCCAGTTCGGGGCTGTCGACAACGGCGATCGTCTGTCCCTCGGTCACCCGATCACCGACTTTGACTTCAATTTTCCGGATTAACCCATCAAATGGAGATTTGACCTCGACATGTCTCGTCGCATTGTATTCGACGCGACCGGGAACCGTCCTGACAGACTGCAATTCGCGTCTCGATGGTAATGTCACCTGAATGTCGGCAGCGGCGAATTTTTCTTCACTTAAGGTAACATGATCTCGCGGGCCGGCCTGTTCGGCTTGTGTTACGTCCGCAGGTCCCCGTGACGCTTTCCAAGTTTGATAACCCGCCGCTGCCGCCGTGGCAAGTAATGCGACACCAACAAGAATTTGAGCTGGACGTTTCATGGCGAAATCTCAATTGAAAACAGGTGAGCAGTCGTTTGCGGCTGGGTTATTGGGTCCGACGGTGCGTCGTCTATCACAAACGACGAACATCAATCAAACACGGAACCAGCATCTTCCAAGAGCAACGACAGCTTGAATGCGGGACATGGCAATCAATTTGGACCACAAAACTTGTGACCAACTCCCGTTGAAGAGCGATTGAAGGGCTTTAGCACCGCATTACCAGTGGGAGCAAATGTTGTCGTCGCGGTATGGGACACCGCTGGAAAGAACAGATAATCCGTCTGTCATCGGTGAATTTGAGCACCAAACAGTACTGGCACAAATCGCCATCGAATAAACGGTCGGTTGAAGCAGGAATTATCGAGAAGGAAACGACTGAGTCCAAGCTGGCGAAGCCTTTTGTTGGCTGCCCTTCGTTGGCCAGTTCGTGAAATCCGTCGCTCCAACCCGGAAGAATCCAATGGAAATGCCAGCCGAACTCATGATCTTGATTCTGCGCCGTCCCGTTGTGAAACGCTGCCAAATGACGACGGAGTTCCGCGATGGATGCAGGCGAAGCTGGCTCTGAAAGTCCCGACTCATGGCAATGCAACCAAGGAACTGGGCCTTGCCACAAGCATAAGATTACGCACAGGCGCACGATGATCCGGCAAACTGCATTCTGTCGGGTCGATTTTTCGCTCTGGTGCATGTCATCGGTCCTGACGCCGCATTTGCGGAACACGATCAACGACTATTCATCCTCTTCGTCGTCATCATCATCATCATCGAAGTCGTCATCATCCCCGTCCAGACTACCCACGTCCATACCATCATAGGAACTGATTCCCATTTCCTCGGCAAATTGAGACAGTTCAAGATTCCGCTGGAATAGCGTATCTGGGGAATGGATTTCGATTTTTTCGACCTGAAGCGTCAATGGGTCATCAGGTTCATCACCGTCCGTAATTTCGACGAATTCATAGCCCATTTCGGTCAAACGATCCGAACATGCTTCGAGTTTGTCACGATCGTCATCCGTAAAAAAATAACCCCAAAGCATTTCTCCGGACATGTCCCAGTCAGTCTGTTCGGCGATTGCTTCGAACATTTCGATCAATTCGGACTTGGGAATCATTCGTGACCTCACTTCTATTGCGGGGCGAGCAAGCTGAAAACGCGTTGGGATTTTAGGGACAGCCCCGCGTCACAGCAATTCACTTGGAACATTCTGACAACACTCCCAGACAGTTGCTCTGCGAAAAACAAAGCCCACGAAAGGGAGATTTCCCAATCGGGGGCCTCGAATTCGCCGTCCCAATAGTGGATTGTCAAACCGGCTGAAGGTGTGCGAGTTCTTCACGCAGCCGGATTCGTGCGGTGTGTAACCGTCGTTTAATCGTTCCTACGGGACTGCGAAACCGATCGCTCATCTCGATCAACGACTGCCCTTCGAAGTAAAAGGCAACCAGCGTTTGCCGGTCGAGAGATCGCAATCGCTTTAAACCACCCCATAACTGGTC
>JBAXBD010000817.1:0-2810 GCA_037142165.1 Schlesneria sp.
ATCTTTTCCAATGGCAATCCCAATGCCGTAGCGATCGTGGCATTGAAGTCGGCTGGAGCCACGCCGTCTTCGCTGACCGAATGACCGGCCGCGTCGGACTTGCCGTAAAACTGGCCCCCCTTGATTCCGCCACCTGCCAGCACCGAAGAGAAAACAGCCGGGTGATGGTCACGACCGGCGTTGTAATTGATCTGCGGCGAACGACCGAATTCTGTGGTGAGGACCACCAGCGTATCTTCCAGAAGACCTCGATCGGACAAGTCTTTCAGCAGGTTTGACATCCCCATGTCGAGAATTCTTGTACGAGCTTCTAATGTCCCAGGATTATAGATGTTGCTGTGCATGTCCCATCCCCCGCACGAGACTTCGACGCACCGCACGTTGTTTTCGATCAGCCGCCTGGCCAATAGACATCCCTGGCCGAAAGCGTCGCGTCCGTATCGGTCACGGTCTTCGTTCTTTTCGTTGTTAAGGTCAAAAGCTTTCAATTCGCCGCTGGTCAATAGTCCCGTCGCTTCCGCGTAGAAGTCGGTATAGGACTGAACCTTTTTGACACGGAACTTCTCGCGGAATTTCTTATCGAAACCGTTGATCAGATTGACCCGTTTTTCGAACGATTCGTCGGTCAGGTATTGAGGCGCCGTCGTATTTTCCAGCCCGCGATTCGGGTCACCGATCGGCAATGGGCTGAATGTGGGATCAAAGAAACCGGCACCGGGATGCCGTGCCGGGGCACCAATCAACACAGTATCCGGCAAGGTTTTGTTTTGACGGCCCTTCAGATGCTGAATCCAGGGACCGAGCGATGGATGGCGTTCGGTTGCGATCTCTTCGTAACTTGTTCGCATCAGGTATTCACCCGCCTCGTGATCGGCGGTTTGAGTATGCATCGAACGAATCACGGCAAGTTTGTCGAACTGTTCCGCTAATTTCGGCAGGAACCCGCTGATCTGGGTACCGGGGACCGACGTATTGATCGCCTTTGTATCGCCTTGATTCGGATGACCTTGCTTCAGGTCAAACGTATCCAGATGCGTCATGGCGCCGTTCATGAATAAGTAGATCAGCCGCTTTGCCCTGCCCGCAGTCGCTGTCTGCGCGGCAACAACACGTTCGAGTGCCGGAAGCATGGAAACGCCCAGGAACGACCTGGCGGCATATTCCACGAACTGGCGACGATCAACTTCACCCAGTTTTGAAAGAAGATTCTTCATGCGATTTCCTATTGAACGAAGATGTATTCGCGAGTGTTGACGAGTGACCAGATCAGGTTGCCATACCCGGCCAGTTCATTCTTGCCGACTTCATGTTTGGCCAGTTCGAGTTCCGCTTCATCGGGCTCGCGGTTCAGAATTGTCAGGAAGATGACTTTCACGCGATCAGTCGGTGATTTCTTGCGCATCACGTTGTTGTAGATCGTCGAATTCTTTTCGAGCAGCATATGCGTGATCGGACCATTGAACATGAATAACACCTGCGGTACGGAACCTGATGTTGCTGAAGCCGAGATCAATTCGCGATCCGATTGTCCGAACATCCGCAGGAAGTGATTGGCTGGGACAGGGGACGGAAGTTCTGAAGCGCGGGCCAGCAGCACCCCTTTGTAGGTGTACTTGGTTTGCCGCTTCCACATGTTTCCGTCGATTTCTGCGACTTTGAATTCGGCTTCCAGCATCTTCTTCGCAGAAACGGCGTTCAGGTCGAGACCGACAACTTCCGTCCGGATTTTTGCCGGCATTTCCCGATACTCGTCCGGATCAACGACGGCGAGAGTCAAGAATGAATCCCACGCCTGTTCCGCAGTCATGCGTCTGAGGTTTGGACCGGGGTAGTGATAAGGTTCACCGAGGGGGACTTCTTCCGAGCAAGCTTCACGTTGATAGACCTCGGTATTCAAGACAATTCGCAGATACTCTTTCATATCGAAATCGAGACGCTTCATTTCCGATTCCAGAAACTTCATCAGTTCCGGATTCTCGGGGACTGATTTGTCCAGAATATCATCCACGGGTTCGATCTGACCGGTACCCATCGCCTGCTTCCAAAGGCGATTGGCGATGGTCATGGCAAAGCGGGGATTCTGTTTCGAAGTCAGCCAGCGTGCGAACGCCTTTCGAGGGGTCTCACCGCTGCGAATCTCGGCTGGTCCTCCCAAGACCGTCTTTGGTTCGATCAGGTCTTCGGGCTTGGCGTCGGTATATTTGTAGTCTTTAGGAAGTCGGATCTTTCGATCGAGCTGGTCGTTAACGACCATCATATTGATCCCCATCAGACGATCGAAGCGATACGAATTCTGGCGGCGATCTTCCTCTTCCTGCTCGATTTCATTGTATTCTTCATGCAGTCGATCGCTGGGATTCTTTTCCCAGTACCGTTTGTCGTGGCCACCGGTATTGGTCACGGTTCCAAACGTGAAGGCCGCCATCTGGTAGAACTCTTTTTGCGTCCAATGCTCACTCGGGTGATCGTGACACTGGGCACATCCGATTCGAGTTCCCAGGAAAATTCGGACCGTATTATTCATGTTGTCCAACGGCATGTTGGCATCACGTTGGAAATACCCCGCGGCAGGATTGTCCCACACGAAACCTTCGGCGGTCATGATTTCATGGACAAACTTGTCCCAGGGTTTATTCTCTGCCAGCGACTGCTTGATCCACTGGCGGTATGGTTCACCCCGGACGTTGTTATTCAGGCTGTCGGTGTAACGAAGAACGTCGGCCCAATAGTTGTAGAAGTGGCTGGCATATCCGTCGCTTCCGAGTAGTTCATCAATCAGACGTGACCGCTTGTCCGGTTAACTGGCCTGA
>JBAXBD010000818.1:0-2807 GCA_037142165.1 Schlesneria sp.
TACATATCCAGGGGCTAGCCAAAGGAACTGGTAGGTCGTCGCGGTCACATGCCGTCCGAGCGCAACCATCTTCGCCAAACCCAACCCTCCCGGCTGCACAATCCAAAAGCCCGTCGCCGTGTTATTGGTGCCGATAATGCCGTGTGAGTGATGGAACACCACCTGTGGTTCGGCCGGCACGCCGCCGGGCACCGTCACGGTCAAGGCAGTGATACCGCCGTCACCGGGCTGACCGTTATGGTTCTCGATATCGGTCTGCACTTGGCCCGCCACGCCAAGACTGCTGCCGCAGGTATTAACAATCCAGGCCGCCATCACCGCGCGGGCTGCCAAGTATTGCGGATCGATCATCGTCGGAAAATTGAACAAGAACATGAACTGTATTCCTAGTTCTTCAAAGCGTGTCTGCCGAAATACACGAACCCGGGTATCGCTGCGATAGAAAGATCGCCTTTCGTGTGGCCGACCAACAGTCAGACCATCCGCTTGTCTTCGAACGCCGGGATGAGGTTACGCAGCCTGCCAAAGTCAAAAAGTGATTCACGAATAACAGCCGCAGAGTCACCGCAAATCTCTGGATTGCGAGCAACTGAAGTTTAGATGAAATTGTTTTATCGGGTCGGGCGTTCAAATGTCAACATTGGCAGTATCGGTCAAATTATCAATCAAATTCGCTTGACCAGCCAATTTTGAAATCTGAACACCCGCCCTCCTTTTTGAACCCGATCAACGCGCGAGCGACAACGCTATTCTCAACCCATTATCCGACGCGCATAAAAACCGGCTGTGCCGGTTACCTGTATATCCACTGTGTGTCGCCGTCGAGCAGGATTTCTCGCTCGCGTTGATCGAAGCGATCGCCGCGTCGAATGTACTTCTGCATGATCGTCTTGGTCTGGATAATCGGTGAACCATCGGGTCCTTCGACCTTACGGATACTGTTAGAAAAGCCCGTCATGAAAACGGTGTAACGATCTGCCTCGGGGTTAATCCCTCGCCACATGGCAACACCTTCGATGGCCACTTCGTCCGGTCCACCGGGGATCGTCGCTTCCGGAATCGGACCGACAACGCTGACAGCGCTTTTGTAATTACCTTTTTCCCGCTTGTTGATGGCGGCGAGTGCTTCGGGGATGACCTGATCAGGGAAGATTTCGTTTCGACCATTGTCGGTGGCGACAAGTGTGAATTCCGGGATGAACTGCTGTGGAGCAACAGGAGGATCTAAATCGTTAACGGGTGCGTTCACGTTCCCCTTCTGATCCAGTTTGTGATTGAAGCCTCGGTAAACGATGTACCAGACGTATTCGAGCTTTTTCTGACCAGTCTTGGGATCGGTCAACTCGACGGGAATCAATCGCATGGGCTTGAAGTAAACGTCCATGACCCAAAGGTCGTTCTGGGACGTCATTTCATCACCGGACGCAATGGCAGGAAATCGAATTTCACCACCACGCAGAGACTGGGCACTGGCTGTGGACGAAGCAAAAACCGTAACTGTTCCCGCAAGTCCCAGTAAACAGGCGAACCGAGTTAACAATGTCTTCATTCTGTTACTGTCCTGCACAAAGGAACAAGGCCTTAAAATCAAGGCTGATCACCGAAATAATTATTGCCAACATTCAACAATAGGATTGCGAAAAGCCCAAGGTCAAGAGGTTTCCCAACTAATTGAGATCAAGCCCCGTCAACAGTTTTTCAATCGCATCCGCGCGATGAGCGACCTCGAGCACACTTCGTCGGATCTCTTCAGGGTCCACCGTCGCCAGCGGATAATTGTCGATCATTACAAAAACGGATTCATTATCGATTTCGGCAATCGCGAGCGCTCCATGCAGAATTTCGGCGTTCAGCCTCAAGGCCGGTTCAAAATAAACCGAAAGTGCCGGACAACACACGCTTGAGATCTTCAGAAGCCGGTCGGCGGCGGCATGATCACTTTGTTCGACAAAAGCGGCCTGGTGTCGACCGTTAGAAAAATTCAGGTCGATCAGATAACGCTGACCCTGCCGACTCCAACGAATTTCCGGATGATTCTCAAAAGCCTTCTGCAAAAGACTCTCGATATCTTCCGCCTGGCCGAGAACCGCTTGTAACAATTGTACGGCCTCAATCCCCGACCGGGGCCGATTCTGAGGAGCCTTCGACAAAAGCATCGCTGCACATTCGGCCATTTCCATCGGAATCGACCGCTGGAACGACCGAAAACTGGGAAGCGGCTTATGAATGATGCTTTCAATCAGTTCGCTTAACGTTTCTTCTTGAAACGGCAGTTGGCCGGTCAGCAGGAAAAAATAACAGACGCCTAAGGCATACACATCGCTGGCCTGGGTCGCCGGATGGTGCTCAAACAGTTCAGGAGCCATAAAGCTGGGAGTGCCGACAAATTCCGCTGGCTGATCCGACTTGGCGTTGATGACGACACTTTTCGCCAGACCGAAGTCAGTGATCTTGGGAACCCCCTGATGCGTCAGGATGACGTTGTCTGGCTTCAGGTCGCGATGCAGAATTCCGGCGATATGTGCTGCTGCCAATCCTTCCGCGATTCGCAGCGCCAAGGCTGTCCCCCGCACAGGGGTCTGTGCCCCGTCTTCTTCGACCAGTTCCCTCAGCGAACGCCCTGCGACAAATTCCATTTCGATGAAGTGGAAACCTCGTTCTTCACCAATGGCATGAACGGCGACGATGTTGGGATGGTTCAGGGCGGCGGCAGACTGTGCCTTCCACGCCAGCCAGACGAAGAAGGCGACGAAGCCCCAGTAGGCGTCGAAGAGCGTGGCGATGACCCAGGGGTCGCGCATTACGGG
>JBAXBD010000819.1:0-2803 GCA_037142165.1 Schlesneria sp.
CAAAGGCGTTCTATATCAAAGCCCGGGGTCGGGAGCGTCAGCGAGCGCACCCTGGGTAAGACCCAACGAACGCATATTACACCAAAGGTGTTACATCACTCTTTCTGCTCATTGTGTTCTTGTAGTTTAAGGCTTTGTGGATGACAATCACGGATTAATTTACCTCGAAGAATGATGTAACCCCTTGGGGTAAATCCGATTTCCATCGTCGCGACCCAGGGCGGATCGCGAGGCGATCCACCATGGGCTTTGATATGCAACGCCGTTGGCGTAAAGACCGGGAATGAACGAGGCGCGCCAAAGGGGACACTAATTCGACGACTTGGCCTCAGCCGGTCTATTGAAATCCGACAGCTTTTCTACTCGCTCGAATTGCGCCGCGACGTCTTGAGCATGCGTGACGAGCAGCAGCGAAACGTTGTTCTCGCGACATGAATCTCGCAACAACTGCAACACGGTTTGCTGGTTTGCGACATCGACATTCGCTGTCGGTTCGTCCGCCAGCAGCAGACGTGGTGTGTTGGCAAGCGCACGAGCGACCGATGTTCGTTGCTGTTCTCCGACCGACATTTGTGACGGTTTGTGATTTAATCGGTGACCGAGACCAACTCGTTCCAGTAGTCTTTTGGCGTGTGCTCGATCCACTTTTCGGCCGCCAAAACTCATCCCCAGGATGACGTTCTCCAGCGCTGTGAAGGCTGGTAGCAGGTTGAATGTCTGAAAAACGTAACCGATTCGCTCGGCTCGAAAACGATCTCGCGATTGTTCGGACAATCGAGCGATGTTCGTACCGCCAATGACGACTTCCCCTGCATCGGCCGTAGTAATCCCCGCGATGATGTTGAGCAGCGTCGTCTTCCCGCCGCCGCTCGAACCGACGAGCGCAACTTGCTCACCAGTGGCCAGCTTGAAATCGGCCACGTTCAGGACGGGGACTCGACCGCCGCTCGGGTCTCGGTAGGTCTTCGTCACGTTTCGCAATTCCAGAGACATTACAGTTCCTTACGTTGGCTCATTTTTCGCAGTCCGCGAGTTCGTCTCAGGCGAGTCACAAGTTCCGGCGGCAAGACCTTGAGGATATGTTCTGATACGTTACAGAGCAATCGGATGTTGGTTCAATTTTATCTTGCTTTCTACGCTGGTTCGCTCAGGTGAGAGCAATTTTGAAAACCAGCGATGCTTGTCAAATCGACTTCGATGATGTCTGATTTCGAATATCTTTTCGTGAAATCACTCTTCATGGAGTCGGCTGATGTCCCGGATTCAATTGCGCGGTCGATTCCTGGCCGTGATTTCTTGGTTACTGATTTGTGGCTTGGCGATTGGTCGCGTCAACGCCGCCGACTGGCCTCAATTCCGTGGGGTGTATGGTTCGGCCTTTGATCCTTCCGGCGACAAATTGCCCGCCGAAATTGGTCCCGATCAAAATCAGCTTTGGAAAACTCCTCTTTCGCCAGGACATTCGTCACCGATCATCGTCGGTCACCGAATTTTCGTAACGGGGATTCGTGACAAAAAGTTATTGACCATTGGGCTGGATCGGCAGACGGGCAAACAGCAATGGGAATCTGAAGCCCCTTATGAACGGCTGGAATCGATTCATCGGATCGGAAGTTATACCCAGAGCACTCCCTGTGCTGACGCCGATTTCGTGTTCAGCTTTTTTGGTTCCAGTGGCCTGTATTGTCACGACCATAGCGGCAAGCTGATCTGGAAGAAGTTGATGGGGCCGTTCGTCAATGATTTTGGTGCAGCCAGCTCACCGATCCTTGTCGGCGAGCGTCTGATTCTCTGCCAGGATCATGATCTCGATTCCTTCCTGTTGTGCGTCGACCGACGGACTGGCGACGTCGTCTGGAAGACGGACCGATCCGAATTTCTGCGGAATTCATGTACTCCGGTTTTATGGAACAACGAAGGCCGCCTGCAAATCGTTGTCGCCGCAACGCTACGGGTTGTCGGATACGACCTGGAAACCGGTAAGGAATCCTGGACAGTCCGCGGTATCTCGCGCACTGTCGTCAGTTCTCCGACTGTCGGCCTCGACGGAAATTTGTATCTGGCGGGTTGGGCTGCCGGAGGCGATGAGGCTGAACGGATTCGGGTTGAACCATTTGATGACGTCGTCGTGCTGAAAGACAAAGATCAGAACGGAACGATTGAAGAAGCCGAACTGAGTGAAGGTCCTGTCTATCAACGATATTCGCAGGCCGATCGGAATAAGGACGGGCATCTGACTCGGACAGAATACGAGCTCTTTCGCAGCCTGTTTGATCAGGGAAAAAATCTTTTGCTGAGTATCAAACCGGGTGCCGTCGGCGACGCGACGGAAACGCATGTCCGATGGACGTACCCCAAACAGGTTCCGTTTTGTGCCTCGCCGCTGTTGTTCAACGGGTTGCTGTTCACGATTAAAGATGGCGGCATTCTGCAGTGTCTGAACGCGAATACTGGCAAGGTGGCAAAGCCGTTGCGTTTGGAGGCGAACGGAAGTTACTACGCGTCGCCAGTCGCAGGTGACGGCAAGATTTATCTTGTCGACGAAACAGGCCGACTGACGGTCGTCTCAGCCACAGAAGACTTGAAATTGCTATACACCACCGAAATGAAAGAAGACGTCTACGCAACGCCAGCAATCGTGGATGGCCGGATTTATCTCCGTACCGCTGGTGGACTTTATTGTTTCAGCTTGAAATGACATTTGAACGAGACGGAAAGAGGAGAACAGAGTTTTTTTGATCACGAATAACCCAGCGCGGTCTTCGCCCGCAACCCAATCTTAAAGGCAAAGAGAAGAGAAATC
>JBAXBD010000820.1:0-2802 GCA_037142165.1 Schlesneria sp.
CATCCAGGTAACGGACAGCTGCCAATTGTCATCGATTACCGCGAAATAGCTCCTGCTGCTGCCACCGTCGAGATGTTTGCCAAGGGGATAGGCTCGCAGTATCGACTTGTCGGTGTGCCGGGAACGGTTCGTGGACTTAAACTGGCACATGAACGATTCGGTCGACTCCCCTGGAAAGAGCTTGTCGAACCATCCGTCGCCCTCGCTCGTGAAGGCTTTCAAATCAGTGCTGAACTCGCAAGCTCGTTGAATCAAGTCATTGAAACATCGCCTGACAATAAGGAACTGCGACGGGTGTGCGGGCAGGACAACGGCCAACGAGCATGGAAGGCTGACGACAGGCTCGTTCAAACCGACTTGGCCAATACACTCGCCTTGATCGCTTCACAGGGAGCCGACGCGTTCTACACCGGAACAGTTGCAGAGATCTTCGAAGCCGAGATGAAACTTGGTGGAGGGATCATCACGAAAGCTGATCTCGCCGGATATCAGGCCAAAATCCGTACCCCAATCCACGGAACCTATCGCGGCTTTGACATCTTCGCATCCCCGCCCCCTAGCTCCGGCGGCACCGTTGTCGTGGAGATGCTGAATATCGTTGAGACTTTCAAACTTCGACAAGAAGGACGTTGGTCTGCGAAGACGATCCACGTCATGCTCGAAAGTATGCGCCGAGCCTACTTCGACCGCGCCCGCTGGCTGGGCGATCCTGATTTCACCAAAATTCCCGGACACCTCACGACGAAGGAATACGCCTCGGAACTGGCGAGTTCGATCTCACTCACCAATACCACGTCGTCCGCAAAGTTAGGAGCGGAAATCCTTTCACCGGACGAAGCCCCGAACACAACGCATTTCAGTGTCATCGATCGGGACGGAATGGCGGTCGCGAACACCTATACGCTGGAAGATAGCTGGGGCTCACGAATTGTCGTTCGAGGTGCAGGATTCGTGTTAAACAATGAAATGGGTGATTTCAATCCTCGACCTGGCATCACGAATTCAAAAGGCCTGATTGGCACGAAACCAAACCAGATTGTCCCCGGAAAACGAATGCTCAGTTCCATGACCCCTGTCGTCGTTTCGAAAAACGGACGGGTCACCTTAGTGACCGGCAGCCCCGGCGGGCGAACGATCATTAATACCGTATTCTGCATTCTGCTGAACGTCCTGGAATTCGAGATGCCGCTGCGAGATGCCGTCGACGCACCACGCTTTCACCACGCCTGGATGCCAGACTCAGTAACAATGGAGGCTGGTTTACTCGAAAATCACAAAACAGAAATCAACCGCCTCACGGAAATGGGACATCAAATCAGCCCCACACCAAAACGCCAGGGGGACGCTCATTCAATCTCCGTGAACCTCGATACCGGCAAACGAACCGGAGCCGCCGACCGA
The DNA here is from genome assembly GCA_037142165.1 of Schlesneria sp. GTDB lineage: Bacteria > Planctomycetota > Planctomycetia > Planctomycetales > Planctomycetaceae > Schlesneria. The sequence goes on from JBAXBD010000820.1 coordinate 1,402, forward strand.
CGCCGAGACGGCTGGGCCTCCCCCCCATGATTTTTATCGCGCGATGCGGCATGGGTTCAGAATAGGGGGATCGTTTGCGCGTTGGACTGTTTATTCGGAAGACAATGTCGGGCGTGTCGTGAACTATTTTTAAAACGGTGCCGATCCGAGGTGCCACTGCATGGTGTCTTCTCCGACACCGTATCTTCGCCTGGCAAAAACAATCGCCCAAGAGCACTGCTTGGCCAAGTACGGTCAGGCAGTGGCACAAGATTCTTGCAATCGCCCCTGTTTCCCGACGAAACATTCTTCACCGTGTTACGACATTCGGCGTCTCGTTTCACGTCCTCTTCGTTTCACATCGACGGAACGTTCGAAGTCTGTCGACCGTTCGGCTACACTTCCAGAATCAACCATTTTCAATGGATGACCGTAAAACAATTTGCGCATGACATTATATTTTCTGGAGCCTGTACCGATTCATGGAAACGATCGCCGGTCACCTTTATGACTACCCGAAATATTATGACCTGATCTTCGGATCGGACTGGGCTGCGGAATTCAAGTTTTTGAAAAACTGCTTCGAACGTTATTCAAAAAAACCTGTCAAGCGGTTATTTGAACCCGCCTGCGGGACAGGGCGATTGGTCATTCAATTTGCCAAAGCCGGATATGAAATCTCCGGCAATGATCTGAATGAAAAGGCGATCGCTTATTGCAACGCACGACTGAAAAAAGCCGGGTTTCCCGAATCGACTTACGTCGGCGATATGGCAGACTTCACCGTCAAGAAAAAGGTCGACGCCGCGTTTAACATGATTAATACGTTTCGGCATCTGCCAACGGAAGAGACCGCTGAAGCCCACTTTCGTTGCGTAGCAGACTCGTTGAATAAAGGAGGACTTTTCTTCCTGGGCCTCCACCTGACTCCACGTACCCCCGCGAAATGTACTTCCGAGTCTTGGTCGTCGTCGCGAGGCAATCTGTCGGTCGTCTCGAACCTCTGGTCGATCGAAACCAACCTGAAAAAACGACAGGAACGAATCGGCGTCACTTATGATGTCTATACTCCTACAAAACAGTTCCGGATCACGGACGAGACGATTTTCAGAACCTACACTGCCGAGCAGATGTTTGCTCTGATTGCGACCGAGCCTCGTTTGCGGTTACTGGAGATGTATGACTTTCGCTATGACCTCGAATGGCCAATCGACATCTCGGACGATACCGAAGATGTCGTCTACGTTTTTCAGCGAGTTTGATTTTTTCTGTTGAAAGTTTGTGATGCTTCGGTTTGCGTTTCGGAATCTTGTCAGTCGCCCGGTTCGTTCGGTGCTCGCACTGCTGGGGTTGACCGTCGCCATCGCTGGTATGGTTGGCCTGTTTTCGATTGCGACGGGAATCGATGACACCGTCGGAAAG
>JBAXBD010000821.1:0-2800 GCA_037142165.1 Schlesneria sp.
GGCCAGGGCTTCCGCGCGAAACTCTGCAGGTATCAGATCAGCTCGTAAAGAATATTTTTCGAGCGCCGCTGCGGTGCTGGGTCCAATCGTCGCCAGCCGCGCCTTCGAGATCGCACGCATGTCTCGGCCAGATTCCCACAAGCGACCAAGCAGGCCATGTACACCGTTCACGCTGGTAAAGATGATCCACTCAAATTCGTTCAGATTTGACAGCATTGCGTCGACGTCACCCCAGTTCTCAGGGGGTGCGATTTCGATCGTTGGTAGCAAAACCGGCTGTGCACCAAGTTCCACGGCGCGAAGAGCAGTCTCGTCGGCTTGCTCTTCCGGTCGAGGGATTCCGATCACTTGTCCAAATAGCGGACGATCTTCAAACCATCGGGCCTTCTCTCGCAGCCGGACACAATCGCCGACAATCACCAGCGACGGCGCATGCAGCACGGCGGCGATCACGAGCGGCCCGATATCTGCCAATGTCCCCGTTACAGTTCGCTGTCTTGGCGTCGTTGCACGACTGACAACACAGACCGGGGTCGACGCCGGCTTTCCCGCTTCGATTAACGACTGAGCGATTGAACCGAGTCGATGCAGCCCCATGTAAAACACGAGTGTGCCGGGAAACGCTGCCAAGGCAACATAGTTCAGCGACGTAGACTTTGTTGGATCTTCATGCCCAGTGACAAACGCGACGGCAGAAGCGTGATCCCGATGAGTCAGCGAGATCCCCGTGTAAACAGCCGCTCCCGTTGCAGCGGTAACACCAGGAACGACTTCAAACGGAATCCCCGCATCGGAAAGGGCTGCCGCCTCTTCCGAACCACGACCAAAAATGAAAGGGTCGCCACCCTTTAACCGAACCACCGTTTTGCCTGTTCGAGCCGCTTCGATCAGCCGCAGATTGATCTCTTCCTGGCGCAAAACCCTGCCAGCTGGTCCGTCGACCCGGCAAGTTTGTTCCGCCAACGCATGCGAGTGTCGCAACAGAAGCGGATTCACCAGACCGTCGTACAGCACAAGATCAGCCCGCGCCAGGCATTCTGCTCCGCGCAAGGTCAGTAACCCGGGATCGCCAGGGCCTGCACCCACCAGGTAAACGCGACCGACAGCAGTGTGAGGGCGTTGCGGATCAGGCATGAATCATTTTCACGATGCAGGGGGGCTGCGTGGAACTGGGAATAATTACTTTTGACTCGTGACAACCAGGTTGTCACGATGAATCACTTCATCGTACGGGATCGAACCAAGTTCGCGAGTGATCTCGTCTGTTCGTTTCCCCACGATCGATTTGGCTGCCGAAGAATCATAATTGGTTAATCCCCGAGCAAACTCTTCACCCGTCTGGTCCACAATTGATACTACTTCGCCTTTGACGAATTCACCTTCGACCCTGACCACACCGATCGCCAGCAGCGATTTTCCCTGTTGCTCGACCGCACGTCGAGCTCCCGCGTCAAGCACCAATCGCCCTTTTGGCGGCATGGTATACCCGATCCAGCGTTTCCACGCGGAAACGCCGTCGCCTTCACCGAGAAACATGGTCCCGATGTCGGCTCCTGAAAGAATTTCGTTAAGAACGTTCTGCCGTTTGCCGTTTGCGATCATGACATTTACGCCAACCGCCGTTGCTGTTCGAACTGCTTCCAACTTCGTCCCCATCCCTCCCGTTCCCCGGGAACTTTTCGAAGCACCGACAAGATTCAGCAGATTGTCATCGAACTTATCGACGAACGGGATACGTTCGCTGGCAGGATTCGTCGGGTCACCCGTCAGCAATCCGTCCACCACCGAAAGGATGATCAAAAGATCGGCCTGAATCAAACCGGCTACCATTGCAGCGAGGCGGTCATTATCACCCAGTTTGATTTCCGCCGTACTCACCGAATCATTTTCATTGATAATCGGTATCACAGAATACTCTGCCAAAGTCCGTAAAGTATTGCGCACATTCAGGTAACGCCCTCGACCCTTAAAGTCATTGGCAGTCAGCAGTAACTGCGCAGCATGATATCCATAGGGGCGAAACGCTTTGTCGTAGATATGAATCAGATGAGCCTGACCTGTGGCAGCCGCAGCTTGAAGGTGCGACAGGTCTTTCGGACGCTCTTTTAAACCGAGCAATCCCATCCCGGCTCCAATCGCGCCGCTCGAGACGAGCACCAGTTTACGTCCAGACTCACAAATTCGATGAAGCTGTTCTGCTAAAGAGGCAATCCGATCAGCATCAAGGCGATCGTCTTCGGTCGATAGAACGTTCGTCCCCACCTTGACTACCAGGGTTTTCACGCGATTCAAAACCTCACGTCGGCGTTCAAACGTCATCGGAACAAATTCTTTCGGAGCTCAATTCGCTGCGGGAAATACATACTCGTCGATTATGGACGGCTGCCACTCTTTTGGGAAGTTCGCATGGAGATAGCACGATACCAGCAACGAAAGGGGCAGACTGATTCCGATAACACCGCCACATTGCGAACGGTTTCTTCCTTGAAGCGAGAATCCCCAAGTCTCCGGGCTGTAATTGTTTCTTGCTTCTGAGAAATTGCGGCGGTGCTGTGAACGGTTAGTTGTCAGGTGGAATGGATGTTGCCAGAATCCCGTTCAGACGCCTTGAGACAAGGTGCCATCGTCCTTTCTGATCATGTATTACTCGTTCCGGGTCAAAAGCAACATGGAAGAGAAGAAACCTTCCACTGCCGATATCCTCGCTAAAATCCGTGCTCAAAAAGCTGCGGCAGCCGCTGCAGCACCTGAGGCACCTGTTTCCCAGCCGGAAACGCCAGCGCCGGTTGCGGTTCCTGAA
>JBAXBD010000822.1:0-2797 GCA_037142165.1 Schlesneria sp.
TATGCGGACCGATCACGCGAGGCGGGTGACTATTTCCAGGGAGAATATCTCGGTCGCGGCGTCGCTCGCATCGACTGGAACCGTGACGGCCTGCCCGATGTTGTGATCGTTCATCAAGATCGTCCGGTGGCCTTGCTTAGAAACACAACCGATCAATCAGGGAATTTTCTCGAACTTCAGTTGCGGTCTTTCACCGGAAATCGAAATGCCATTGGAGCCAAAGTCCTGGTGACTTGCGGGGGCCGAACCCAACGCGCCGACCTGACTGGAGGCGACGGATTTTGCAGTGCCAACGAGCAAAAGCTGATCTTCGGGCTGGGAAACCACGATCGAATCGACCGGATTGAAATCGTCTGGCCGGGTGGCAAGCACGAGGTCTACACCGACCTGCCATCGCGTTCGCGCTGGGTCGTAATTGAAGGTTCGCCGCCCGTTTCCATGTCGTATTAACGGAACCTGGCACTGCCGTAGCTCGTCACGTCAAGCGATGATAAACAGCATCAATTTTGATTACGAAACGCCGTTTATGCCAGCGAACATGAAGAAAATCGTCCGGCAATTATTGCCCCTGCTTCTCATCATCACGATCGGGTGTTACGGAAAATCATCGCCTCAGACTCCCGTACCGACCGCGACGCAGATTTCGGCAAGCTGGTTAACCGAAATCACCAGGTCTGCAGGACTGAATTTTTCACGTGAGGGGGGGGCGACCAAGACCTTTGAAATGCCGCAGATCATGGGGTCGGGCGGCGGAATGTTCGATTATGACGGGGATGGCGATCTCGACATTTTTCTGATTGGTGGGGGTGATTACCCCGTCTCGTCCGCGTCGACCCACGTGGCAAGCCGATTGTTTCGACAGGAAGCGGACGGACAATTTGTCGACGTCACGAACGAGTCCGGGCTGAAGAACACAGGCTACGGAATGGGAATCGCCGTGGGAGATGCCGACAATGACGGAGACCTGGATGTTTTTTTATCGAATGCGGGCGAGGACCGGTTCTTCGTCAATCAAGGCCATGGCGTATTCAATGATCACACGTCAGCGGCAGGAGTCTCTGACCCGAACTGGTCGACCGCGTGCAGTTTCGTTGACTTTGACCGCGATGGATGGCTTGATCTAGTGGTCGTGAACTACGTGGACTATTTCCCTGGCAGCCCTTGTTACGACCGCAGCGGACGTCGAGATTTTTGTGGACCTCAATCATTTAAAGGAACCGTTGACCGCCTGTACCGAAATAAAGGGGTGGCGGCAGACGCGGGGGGACCGTTATTTGAAGATATCACCGTCGTCAGTGGGCTGGCAGGTGCCGTTGGAAAGGGCCTGGGCGTGATGTGCGCCGATTTCAATGACGATGAACGCCCCGATATTTTTGTCGCCAACGATATGGAACCAAACCGCCTGTGGATTCAGCAGGAAAACGGCACGTTTCACGACGAAGCGGTCATTCGAGGACTTTCGGTCAATCAACATGGACAGGCAGAAGCCAATATGGGTGTGGTGTTCGATGATTTAAACGGAGACGGCCGATTCGATGTTTTGATCACTCACCTTCGAGGAGAAAGCAATGCGTTGTGGCAGGGAGAGCATGGGGGGCTGTATTGCGATATTACTCCACTAACCGGTCTCGGCCCCGCCAGTGTTCCAATGACAGGTTTTGGCGCGACTTCGATCGATCTGAACCTCGATGGTCGGCTTGATTTACTGATTGCCAACGGTCACGTGAAGCGACCCGGCGGCCTTCAACGCGATTCGTCGGCGACCCGAGACTTCTGGAGCGACTATGCGCAGCCGAATCAATTATTCTTGCAGACTGCACCAGGCGTCTTTCGTAACGAATTGCAACTTGCGGGGACGTTTACCGAGACGAATTCGGTCGGTCGCGGCTTGATTCGCGGAGATATTGATAATGATGGCGACCTGGACCTGCTGGTAACGACCGCTCACGGGCCAGCTCGACTCTACCGAAATGACGCCCCTCGTGACGGAGCCTGGTTGCTGATTCGCGTGATCGAGACAAAACATTGTCGCGATGCCTACGGAGCTCGTGTGACTGTCGAGTGCGGCGACCAGAAGTGGACGCAGATCGTACAACCCTCGTCAGGATATTTAAGCCACCACGATCCCAGACTTCATTTCGGCCTGGGAGGCGCAAGCGAAGTCAAACGAATCACGGTCCATTGGCCTGACCACGGTGGCGATATCATCGAAGAATTCACTGATTTGCAACTGAATCAGTCCCTGGAATTGCGACAGGGAACTGGCGACGCTCCAAAAAGAAGCATCGAATAACATCATGGACAACCGAAAAACAATGATGCAGTTCCTGGTTGCAATCGGTATTTTTTGCGGTGTGTCTTTGATCGGCTGCCAGCCTGTGCTATCAGTACCGTCACCGAATATGATGGAACTGCCCGCCCCGATTAAGAAGGCATTCTCGGACGGAAAAGAGGGTGTCGTCAGTCAACCTAAATCGCCGGCTGCGTGGGGGCATCTCGGCAAACTTTATATGGCTCATGATTTTGCGAATGAAGCCATGACTTGCTTTCAGCAGGCTTCGATGCTGGACAAAAAAGACGGGAAGTGGATCTATTTCCAGGGAATCTTGCTCGAGGAGGCGGATCTCGAAGCCAGCGAAACCTGTTATCGCGAGACATTGAAAGTCGACGCCAAGTCGGCGATCGCCCGGTTTCGTCTCGGTAAGGTCCTGACAAAACTCGGCCGAATTGAAGAGGCTCGAGCGGAATTTCAAACGGCAGCGGAACTGAAACCAGAGGAACCCGCCCCACGACTGGC
>JBAXBD010000823.1:0-2792 GCA_037142165.1 Schlesneria sp.
TGGCTACTTTGGTCTGACGTCGAACCTCCTTGGATTCTTGCCCTTGCGTTAAATTCCAATGAAATTCGCTGATTCTTGTGGGAAACCCGTTCTTGAAACACGAAAAAGCGCAACTTCAAAACGCGCAAGCGAGGGACAAGAAAACAAGACTCTCACTTGTGTGTTTTGCTCATGAACAATCTGGGCGAATCGCAGATGCCCTTCCTGGACGGCAATCAACAAAAACTTTTCGAAATCAATCAGATTTCGTGATAGCTTTTGTTTTTCGTCGGGTACTTGCAGGAAGAGGCGATATTTGATGTCGGAATTTCACGTCACTCGATCCAGTTTGTTGCTGCGGATACGAGACGCGCAGGACGAATCTGCGTGGGGGGAATTCGTCGAGATTTATTCGCCTCTGGTTTATGGGTTTGCCCGGAAACAGGGTTTACAGGATGCCGACGCGATTGATGTGACACAAGATGTTCTCAGGATTGTCTGCCGAACCATTGGGCGACTCGACTACGACCCGCTTCGTGGATCGTTTCGTGGCTGGTTGTTCACGATAGTCCGCAATGAATTGAAAGATTGGTTTTCAAAGCAGCGTTCCTCCGTCACGGGAACCGGGGATTCATCGATCGTAAAAAGATTCGATGAATTGCCTGCTTTGGAAATCGAACAGTCCGTGTTATGGGATCAGGAACATCAAAAACGGATTTTCGAATGGGCCGCCGAACGTGTTCGGGGCGAAGTTCAGGAATCAACGTGGAAAGCGTTCTGGCAGACAACAGTTGATGGCCGAAGCGGTAAGGATGCGGCGGCTGAATTGGGGATGTCGGTTGCGGCTGTGTACCTCGCGAAAAGCCGAGTGATGGCCAGACTGAAAGAACTCGTGCGGGCAAGCGAATGAGAATTTTTCATGAAGCGAATCCCACGGCGGACCCGCTTGCTTACAGGCCACGGGGCATTTTGAGAACAATATCATGAGCGAATCAATTGTTTGTCCAGACGTTTCGTTATTGCGACATTTCCTCGACGGAACAGAATTCCATGATGAAACCTGGTCTCGGGGGCAGATCGAGCTGCACGTCAACGATTGCCAGGTATGCCAAAAGTCGATTGAGCGGCTGGTTGCTGGTCAGGAGTCCTGGGAAGGTGCCGCCAGACAACTTGCTGAAATCGATGCAAATCGTGGTGAAGCATCATCCGAACTGCGGGACTTGATCGACCAGGAAAAAAATCGCTTACCCGGGACGAAGGTTTGTGAAATGGGTGTGACCGAGGAGAGGCCTCTCTCATCCATCGAGCTTGACTTTCTACAGCCGATCGATCAGCCAGACTCCCTTGGACGTCTTGGTTCTTATGAAATCCTGGATGTCGTTGGACGGGGAGGAATGGGGCTTGTGCTGAAGGCATACGACCCGTCGTTGCGGCGAATCGTCGCGATCAAAGTGATGGCGGCGCATCTGGCATCCAGCCCAGCAGCGCGCAAACGATTTGTTCGGGAAGCCCGTGCGGCAGCGGCGGTCAGTCATGACCATGTCGTCGCAATCTATGCCGTCGAAGAGAATCAAGAGCCGCCATTCCTCGTCATGCAGTTCGTAAGCGGTAAGACGCTTCAGGAGCGACTTATTGCCACAGGATCGCTTTCGGTGCCCGAGATCCTGAGAATCGGGATGCAGACGGCATCAGGCCTGGCTGCGGCGCACGCGCAGGGTCTTGTCCACCGCGATATCAAACCGGCGAATATCCTGCTGGAAAACGGAGTTGAACGGGTCAAGATCACCGACTTTGGCTTGGCCCGAGCCGTTGATGACGTCGGGATGACTCAGACGGGCGTCGTGGCGGGAACTCCGCAGTTCATGGCCCCGGAACAAGCCAACGGCGAATCGATCGACATTCGATCAGATCTTTTTAGTCTGGGAAGCGTGCTTTACACGCTTTGCACAGGGCGTCCGCCGTTTCGAGCCACAACGACGATGGGGTTGCTGAAACGGATCTGTGAGGAAACTCCTCGACCAATCCGTGAACTGAACCCCGAAATTCCGGAATGGTTGGAAGCGATTATCGGCAAGCTATTAAAGAAAAACGCCAGCGACCGGTATCAGACGGCAAAGGAAGTGGCGGAATTACTTTCGAACTGGCTGGCGCACGTACAACGTCCGACAGCGGTTCCGGCACCGAGCGTGGTAACGGATGAAAAAGAACGGCCAAAGCAAGACTCAGCGAAAAATCTTAATTCGGACATTGAGCCAAAGCGGGTCGATTCGATATCGCGAATTGTCCCGAAGTCGCGTCCTTTGCCGTTATGGGGGAATTATTCTCAACTGTTTTCGTGCAATAGTGACGTCGAATCGTTCTTCGATTTTGCGGTCCAAACACTGCAAAGAAATGGATTTGTCGTTACGGAACGAACACCATCACGTCTCAAACTGGATGGTCCTTGGTGGAACAAGGTGATGAATCGTGCGTTGAGTCCGGTTCGGCGGATCGATTTTCAAATTGAGCCTGGAACGCTGAATGTTCAGGCAAAGCTTCGTACCCTCGGTCTTGAAGCGGTAATGTTGATTCCGGTGCTGGCATTGCTTTCGTTTTTCGCTGGAGCACTTATTGCAATTGGTCCCGTTCTGGTCATTGGTTTGTGGTACCTGGGACGCTGTCGACAGTTAGAGGAACGATTCACGAAGTTCGTCGCGAAACTCGTGATTGCTGCCGACACATACTCGCAATCGAGTGCTTTGAAGCCAGCCAACGAGACAATGTCAAATGTTGGTCAGATTGAAGATGACTCTTCCGATGGATTCTGGAAGTTT
>JBAXBD010000824.1:0-2790 GCA_037142165.1 Schlesneria sp.
GCTAAGATCCCGAAACGGCAGCAGGTCTTGATGGCGGAACATCGCGTTTTCGTCGAACGCGACCTTCGCGTCGCCGACAACCAGATCCCCTTCCGCAGTGACGACCAGCGGATTGATTTCGACCATGCTGCAATCATGATCGATAAAGAACTTGCAGAGCTGCGTCAGCATCTTTTCAGCGGCTCGAATCGATGGACCCTCTAACCCGAGTCGATAAGCGATATTACGAGCCTGAAACGGCCTGAGTCCCGCTTCGACGTCGAACGGCTCACGCAGGATTTTTTCCGGTGTCGTGTGTGCCACGACTTCAATGTCCATGCCACCTTCGGTCGAAGCAATCAGAATCGGTCCACCCGATTCACGGTCGACCACCACCCCAAGATAAAGTTCGCGAGCGATCTTGAGACCCTCTTCGATCAGCACGGTGCTGACCAGTTTGCCTTCAGGGCCGGTCTGAATCGTGACAAGCGTGCTTCCCAGCATGCGGGATGCATTGTCCTTCGCCGCATCAGCCGATTTGACGAGGACCACTCCACGCTGTTCGGGATGTTGTTTGAAAGTTCCCTTGCCGCGTCCCCCTGCATGGATTTGCGATTTGACGACAGCAATTTCGCCCCCCAGCTTCGTGTAACCCTCAGCCGCTTCCGCAGCCGTCTTCGCCACAACGTTTCTTGGAACTTTGACGCCGGCGGCGGATAGTAACTGCTTGGCTTGATACTCGTGAATCTTCATTATTTGTCCTGTGGATACAACGACCAACATCTGCCCGCCAGCGAGCGAGTCGACGGGTTTTATCTGATGATAACTCAGTACAGGCGATTGTTCCACAAGACGAGACGGCGTCTTCTCATTCCCGTGTCAAACCTGAGAATTTCCCGTTAATTTTCGGTGACAGCGAGTGCGTTGCCAGCCTGGCTTTTGCTTTGAAACCCATCAGTTATTCCGCCGCCGGGCTTCCTTGCCGGAATGTGTTTCGGCGAGTAGCTTAAAACGGATCCGAATTTCATGGCGATCTCTCCGTAAATCCCGCACTTCCGGCATTCTTTGAAAGCGCTCATCAATGATTCGCGTTTGTTTGTTGGTCATTTGTTTGTGGTCTATTCCCTCTTTTGCTGCTGACTGGAAGGCCAAAACAGCGCCGTTAATGACAAAATGGGCCGCCGAGGTTTCGCCAGAGAATGCTCATCCGGAATATCCACGGCCGCAACTGGTACGAGATCACTGGCTGAATTTAAACGGATTATGGGAGTACGCCATTCAACCGAAGGCCGAAGGAACGCCGCAAAAATGGGAAGCGGATAAGATTCTTGTCCCGTTTCCCGTCGAATCGGCGTTGTCCGGGGTCATGAAGTTTGTTGGACCGGAAAACAAGCTGTGGTATCGCCGGACATTTGCTGTCCCAACGAAGGGTGGGAAAGTCGACGCCGCATGGGCTGACAAAAACACCCTGCTTCACTTCGGTGCCGTCGACTGGGAAACCACAGTCTGGCTGAATGGAAAGGAACTTGGCTCACATAAAGGGGGCTACGACCCCTTCCGTTTTGATATTTCGTCGCTGATCAAGCTCGACGGAGCGAACGAGCTGATTGTTTCTGTCTATGACCCGAGCGACGCAGGGTTTCAAGGACGCGGGAAGCAGGTTCAAAAACCGGGTGGAATTTTCTACACACCGACAACAGGGATCTGGCAGACGGTCTGGCTTGAGCCAGTTCCTAAAACCTATATTCGAAGCGTCTCCATCACGCCCGATTTCGATCAAACGCAGCTTGTCATTAAAGCGGATGTCGTCAATCCGCAACCAGGTTGGAAACTGGGCATTTTCGTAAATTCCAAGGCCAAGGCCAACGGGTTTTCCGGCCGAGCCTGGCAGACGGACATCGATAAGCCGTTTACTTACTCGATCAAAAAAGAAGGCCAGTCTTTCGGCATGAATTACTGGTCGCCCGACCATCCGCATCTGATCGATGTTTATGTCGCACTGGTCGCCGATCCGCAGGCAGATCTGTTGGGATTTGGTCAGGAATGGCTGCCGAACGATCCTCGCGTGTTTGAGAAAAAGCCAGCCGTTCAACTGGCAGACCTTGTCAAAAGTTATACGGCCTTGAGGAAAATATCGCTCGGAAAGGACGAAAAAGGGATCAACCGAATCCTTTTCAATAACAAGCCGCTGTTTCAAGTTGGACCGCTCGATCAAGGCTTCTGGCCGGATGGAGTTTACACAGCTCCAACTGATGAAGCACTCAAGTTCGACATTGAAGAGACGAAGAAATACGGCTTCAACATGATACGCAAGCACGTCAAAGTGGAACCGGCTCGATGGTACTATCACTGCGACAAACTGGGGATGATTGTCTGGCAGGATATGCCCAGCGGTGACCGGTCTGCCGAGTGGGACCCGTTTGGAAAGTTCGACAACAAAGAATTCGTCAGGTCGGCAGATTCGGCGGCGGACTATCGACGGGAATGGAAGTCGATCATTGATTCACGACGTAATCATCCCTGTATCGTGATGTGGGTTCCGTTCAACGAAGGCTGGGGGCAGTCTGATACCGTGGCAGTGACGAAATGGACCAAGGAATACGATCCCACTCGACTGGTCAATTGCGCGTCCGGCGGAAACGACTTCCCCGTGGGAGACGTGATCGATGTGCATCGCTACCCCGGCCCGTTTGCTCCAAAACCGACCGAGGAACGGGCAGCCGTTCTCGGTGAATTCGGCGGGCTTGGCTTGCCTCTTGAGGGCCATACGTGGCAAGGGAAAGAAAACTGGGGTTACCGCAGTTTCAATGA
>JBAXBD010000825.1:0-2788 GCA_037142165.1 Schlesneria sp.
CCACGAGGTCACAGAAGCACCTTGGCAACAGCCGCGGCAGCATGCTCATCTGTGCCCGCGACTCGACTTGGAACACGCCGATGGATTCGGCACGACAGAGCATCTGGTAGACGGCCGGGTCTTCGGCAGGAACTGTTGCCAGTGACAAGTCTTTTCCCGTATGACGCTGAATCATCTCAAATGCTTTTCGAATCGCTGTCAGCAAGCCCAATGCGAGACAATCCACCTTAAGGATTCCCAGTGCATCCAGGTCATTCTTATCCCATTCGATCACCGTGCGGTTGGCCATCACCGCATTCTCGATCGGAACAAGTTCGCAAAGCGGTCCATTTGTAATGACCATCCCTCCGACGTGTTGAGAGAGGTGGCGTGGAAACCCCAGTAGCTGATCGACAAGACTCACGAACTGAAGTCCCAGCGGCGATGTCGTGTCAAAGCCGCTTTCATGAAACCGTTCGGCTAACACTTCCTGTTTTTGTGGCGAATACTCAACCGCTTTGGCCAGAGAATCCACTCGATCCAGCGAAAGCCCCAACGCCTTGCCGACATCTCGGACTGCGGATCGAGGTCGATAGGAAATCACTTCGGCCGTCATTCCGGCTCGCTCACGTCCGTACTTTTCATACAAGTATTGCAGCACCTCTTCTCGTCGTTCGTGTTCGAAATCAACGTCGATATCGGGTGCCTCACCTCGTTCCTGAGAAATGAATCGCTCGAACAGGACGTCGATCCGATCAGGGTCAACGCTGGTCACGCCGAGGCAATAGCAGACGACCGAGTTCGCGGCCGAACCACGCCCCTGACACAAGATTCCTCGGCTTCGAGCAAACCGAACGAGATCCCACACCGTCAGAAAATAGGCTTCGTAATGAAGCTGCTCGATCAATTGTAATTCGTGTTCAACAAGCAATCGAATCTTGTCAGGTAATCCATTTGGAAACCGCTGACGTGCCCCTGACCACGTCAACTGAGTCAACCAGGCCAGCGGAGTCTCACCCGATGGCGAAAGTTCTTCTGGATATTCGTATCGCAGTTCGTCCAGCGAGAATTCACAGCGACCTGCGAGTTCCACGGTACGCTCAACCGCAGCGGGACAGTTCCTGAACAGACTTCGCAGTTCATCTCCCGGTTTGAGATATTGCTGGCCGTTCGTTGGCCTTTCGGCGCCGAGATCGGCAACGGTGCAGCCTGACCGAATCGCCGTCAGCACATCATGCAGATACCGTCGGGAAGGATCGTGATAGAGCACTCGGTTACTCGCAACAAGCGGGATTCGCACCTCTTTGCTGATTCGCTGATAACGATCAAGCAAAACGTCGTCATGCGGCCCGCGTTGCAGCGACGCAAGCACCGAGCAACGGTCTCCAAACACGTCGCGCCAGCGATGTAATTTGTCACGCTGAGCGTCGGACTGAGCTTCGCTCAGAATGACAGACGCCAGCAATCCGTCGGCGTGCTGAGTCACGTCAAAAAAACTGAGCTGACATTCCCCCTTCGGTGCACGCCGCTTTCCGAGCGTCAGCAATCGAGCGAGTCGCCCATATCCCTTTCGATTCATCGCTAAAAGGACGACACGAGAAGCATCGTCCAGGATCAGTTCCGTTCCGATGAGAAGCTTCAGCCCAAGTGGCTTTGCCGCGGCGTGCGCACGAACGACACCAGCAAGGCTGTTGCGATCAGTGATTGCCAGTGCGTTGTATCGAAGCTCCGCCGCTCGTTGCACGAGTTCGTCAGGATGCGAAGCGGCCCTTAGAAACGAGTAGTTCGTCAGACAGTTTAACTCGGCATATCCAGCAAGATTCTGTTCGAGCGACACCCGTGTCGTTGAAGGCTGATGATTTGATGTCCTCAATTTGGGATCGGGAATTTCAGGCATAAGTCACCGAAGTAGTCACGGCCTTCTCTACGGCGAGCAACATCGCCATTGACCGACAGATCATATGCGATCGTCAGATTGACATCATCCAGGACGTCTGACCGCAGCCTGTCAGGAGGAACTCGACGCGGGGAAGTCATGGCAAAGTTTCTCCGGGCCATCGCGGTTCACACGTAACACCGCAGACCGACAGAGGAACAAAATTACGATGGGCATGAGCGTTAAAACTTGTCAACTTTTCTGCACCGGTCAAATTCATCTGGTCGAGATTAGGGATTCATAGTACAATCCGCCATGATCGAAAGGTCGACTCGTCATTCGATGCTACAACTCGTTGTGGATCGAATCCGGCTCAAAGGATTGACGTGCCGGTCGGTGCGAAGTGAAAGTTTGGAGATCGCGTTTTACCGCTATCGATCAGGCCCGGGATGGCGGCAGTTATAGACGAGGGCTCTAAGAGCTTAGTTGGGGAGGCAAGGAATGCCGTTCTTAACGAGAAATGCAATCTGTTTTCTTTTTGTTGAGGTGCTTGCTGTCGGTGGAGAGAGACTCTCGTTTGCGGAAGACGAGGTGATCACTCATCGAACTTCGACGGCTCCCAGGCTCATCGACCAGTCTGACGATGAAGTTCGACCCGGTGACTCCATTCGGGTCCGCTCCGCAAATCTCTTGAAGTATGCGGTCAAACTTCGCGCGAAGAACACCCGATCAGCACTGGCGTCGGGGGTGAACACTGCAGATGGGATCGTCACTTGTGCCCATGTTGTTGATGGATTTTCCGAATTCACCGTCGATTGCGACGGCGAGTCGGCAACCGCAAAAGTCGTCAATGTTGATGAAGCCCATGATCTGGCATTGCTGTCAGTCAATTGGAAGAATCCCCATTCGGAAGCAGTTCTCACGGACAAACAC
>JBAXBD010000826.1:0-2784 GCA_037142165.1 Schlesneria sp.
ATCCTACGAACTGTCTCGGGAAGGAATTCCGGCAGAATCACGGGACTCGTTGCTTCCACGACAGCATGCTTCAGAGCGCTTTGAAGCTCTCGTAGATTTCCCGGCCACGGATAATCAATCAACATTTTCATCGCTTCGGGAGCGATGCGTGGGACATCTTTGTCGAGTTCTCGACAGAATCGAGTCAAGAAGTGATTGACCAATAGCGGCAGGTCTCCGATTCGTTCGCGCAACGAGGGCAAATGGATCGTATAAACATTCAACCGATAGTAGAGATCGCTGCGAAACGTCCCCTGCTCCATCATCTCGGTCAGATTTCGATTCGTGGCGGCGATCAGGCGGACATTGGTGGTCACCAGTTGGCTACCACCGACTCGTTCAAACTGTTGTTCCTGTAAGATTCGTAAGACCTTGGTCTGAGTCAATGGAGTCATGTCGCCAATTTCGTCGAGAAACAGCGTGCCGGTATCGCACTGTTCGAACTTTCCAATCCGCTTCCGATCTGCTCCGGTGAAAGAACCTTTCTCGTGGCCAAACAGTTCGCTTTCGAGCAGATTTTCGGGAATGGCTGCACAATTAATAGCGAGAAATGGCTTTTCGGACCGTTTGCTGTATTGATAGATCGCCCTGGCGACGACTTCCTTACCAGTCCCGCTTTCTCCAAGAATCAAGACCGTGACATCCTGGCCGGCGACACGTCCAATCTGGCGGTAGACCTCTTGCATGGCAGGACACTGTCCGACAAGCAGGTCGTTTCCGTCAGTTTCATAATCCTCGTCTGTCGCGATCCTCGCTGGGGTCCGGATCGTGCGCGACGATTCGAGCGCCCGATCAATCACGGATTGAAGCACATCGATGTCAAGCGGTTTTAGCAGATATTCAAAGGCACCGATCCGCATCGCTTCGATTGCGACATTTGCCGTGCCGTAACCAGTCATAAGAATCACGGGAATGCGGGAATCGATGGCGCGCAATTCTTGAAGCAACTGCATCCCGGAAGAATCGGGAAGACGGATGTCTGCAATGACGACATCGAACGGCAGTTCGCGAAACAGAACGATTGCCTCGGCAGCACTCGTCGCCGTTTGAAGTGACATTTGATCTGGTGAAAACGCATAGCGAAAACAGTTAAGAATCTGTTCGTCGTCGTCCACAATCAAGAGGTTCGGCATGGAGACAGCAATCGACTGCAACATGAGGTCATCCCTGCTTAATTCCGGTCTCTGTCTTCAAATCGACGCTATCATTGGGCGATCCAAAACCGGATTTTAATATCCTGTTTACCTTGGTTTTGAAATCAGGGAAAGGATGAATTTGGGAGCGAATAAATAATCAACTGAAGGAAGTTTGATTCTTTAACGACGAATCATTGTGTTGATGAAGACGCTGGCAAATACAGGTGACCTCGGTCCCGGTTGGCTGAATCGAGCGAATCATGAGCGTTCCGCCAATGATTTGAGCCCGATTTTGCATGATTCGCATTCCCATTCCGGGAATATTTGAAGGGGGCAGGCCGATACCGTCATCGCGGATTGCAAGAACAATTTGCTGATCTTGTTGTTCAATGCGGATTTGTATCTGGGATGCTTTTGAGTGCGTCAACGCATTACTCAGTGCTCCTTGAGCGATGTTAAAAAGGTGCGTTGCGGTCAGGTTGTCCAAAAGACAAATCGGCTTCGGGCAATCGAACGTGCAAACGATGGAAGATTGTTTACATGTCTCGGCGGCGAGTTGCTCGAGCGCCACTTTCAGGCCGTCGGCAGTAATCGGAACGGGCGACAGGATGCGGCAAATGTCGCGAACGCTCTGCAAGGCCTCCTCAACATACGATTGAAGACGCTGTGCCAGCGAATACACTTGCGCACCAACCTTGGCAACTTCCGTCGCAAAGTGCTTATTTTCTTGAGGTTGAATCGCTTTAGCAGTTTCCAACAGCGCCTGACACAACATGATCGTCCCGGTCAGTTGCTGTCCGATGGTATCATGCAGATCTTGCCCGATCTGTTGCTGTTCGAGCGACGCAATTTCGACGATTTTGCGTTCCAGTTGTTTCCGACTCGAAAGGTCCCTCATCAGGCCCATGTAGATGTTGAGATGGTCAACCTCACTGACCGAGAGCTCCACGGGAAAGACAGTGCCGTCTTTTCGCTGACCAGAAACTTCGCGTGAAGTACCGATCATTCGGCGAACACCAGTCTCCCGATATCGCTTCAAATAAAACCCGACTTCGCTTCGATACGGTGTCGGGAGGAGAATACTGACACTCTGTCCAATCGCCTCGTCCGCCGAATACCCAAACATGATTTCGGCCGCGTAGTTGAATGATTGCAAGATTCCCGTTTCGTCGATTGTCACCACGGCATCATTGGCAGTCCTCAGTAACGTCGATAACCGTTCCTCACTCAGTCTCAGCGCTTGCTCAGCAAGATACCTGGCCGTAATGTCTTCGTGCGCGATCACAACATATGTCGCGTCCAGATCGAGACACTCCGTCACACGGCAAGTGAACCACCTCTTCTCCGTCTTGGAATGACAGGGATATTCAAAGGACCAGGTGTCGATTTCCCCTGCAAAAACTCGTCGGATTGCGTTTGCGACGATCGCAGCGTCCCGATCCCCATTTGCTGCCGATTCATCGCACACCTGCAGGTAATTGGCGTCTTCACTCATTGACATCCACGAACCGTTGTTCTCTTCCGCAAAACGCTTCCAGGCGCGGTTGGTGGAGACGATTTTTCCCGTGGAATCAATCACCGAGATATGCTTCGTCAGCGCATCCAGCGT
>JBAXBD010000827.1:0-2782 GCA_037142165.1 Schlesneria sp.
GCTATTGGTTGAGTAAGAAGTCAGGTAAACTTGCTTGGATTGAACCGCTCGTTGATCGCCAAAATCAAACGTATCGTTTCGTTGTACGGACGGGACTGCCCACAGACGAGCAGAAGAGTAAAATCGAGGCCGGTACGAAGCTTGGCCGTGGTTGCAAGTTTCGTTGTGTGCTAAGTGATGAGCCAATCCCGGAAGGGCATATCAAAGCCGAAGGGCCAGCGGGGCGGTTGGGTCTTACGCTACTCGCTGCCGTCGCGGACGGGCCGCGCGGCCGCATTTGGCTGTCGCAATGCGACATTCCACGGGTTGACGTAGATCCACCCGGCGACATGCACTTTATCGATGCCCCGCTGGCAAACGATCCTCGGAATCTTTGGTGCTTGGGTTATGGACTCGACACATTTGATAAATTGTTTACGGCACGACAATTGAGAGCTTTGACGACTGTTAGCGACCTCGTCGAAGTTGCACGGCAAAAGGTTCTGCTCGATGCCGAAGCTGTCTGCGCGTCCGAGGACGATCGACGGCTTCGGGACGGTGGTGACGGTCCAGTTGCATATGCGGATGGCGTTGCTACCTATTTGGCTATTGCACTGAGTCGATCCACTAACACACATTGCACGCTTGCAATTTGGTCGACTAGCAGAGATCAGTCAATCAACGCTTTCGGACGACAGGCGATCCCGATGGCTTGGGACTTCCCTGAGGTCAACCCATTCGCGGGTGCCGCTGGTGACCTAGAGCAATCAATCAGTTCAATGACTAATGTCATGTTGCGTCTACCTGCAGCGGGGGAATCATGTGTCGAACAGCTCGACGCCGTGTACAACAACCCAAAGATTGAAACACCCTTGATCTCCACTGACCCGCCGTACTACGACAATATCGGCTATTCTGACTTGAGTGACTTTTTCTACGTTTGGCTCCGGCGGTCACTTTCTACGGTTTACACTTCTCTTTTTTCGACGCTCGTGACCCCAAAAAAGACCGAACTGATAGTTAACCCATATCGACACGATGGAAACGCTGGTGCTGCCCAGCAGTTCTTCGAGAAAGGATTGGGAACAGCATTCAAGCGAATTCGTGAGGACGCAAATCAACAATTTCCGCTAACCGTTTTTTACGCGTTCAAGCAAAGCGAAACAGAAGACGATGACGGAAGCGAGACAGGTATTGCTAACTCAACGGCTTCAACAGGTTGGGAAACCATGCTTGAAGGATTAGTCAGTTCTGGACTTTCAATCCACGGAACATGGCCATTAAGGACAGAGAGAGACCAAGGGCTCAAAACAGGCACGAACGTGCTCGCCTCGTCCATAGTACTGGTTTGTCGTCCGCGTCGTGAAAACGCTTCTCTCGCTACTCGCAAAGAGTTCATCGTAACGCTCCGGCGCGAGTTGCCAGATGCGTTGCGGAATTTGCAACGAGGGAACATTGCACCTGTTGACCTCGCGCAGGCGGCGATTGGTCCAGGAATGGCCGTTTACACTCGGTATGCCAAGGTACTTGAAAGCGACGGCTCGCCAATGACAGTTCGCACCGCACTGGGACTCATCAACCAGTCGCTGGACGAAGTGCTGGCCGAGCAGGAAGGGGAATTCGACGGGGATACCCGCTGGGCACTGGCGTGGTTCGAGCAGTTCGGCATGGAGGATGGCGCTTTCGGTGACGCCGAAACACTTAGCAAAGCCAAGAACACCGCCATCAATGGACTTGTCGAAGCGGGCATTGTTACTGCACGAGCAGGAAAAGTGCGGCTCGTTAAACGTGACGAACTTCCGCTCGATTGGAACCCGGCGACCGACAAACGATTGACCGTTTGGGAAATCACCCAGCACCTGATTCATCGACTGGACCAGCAAGGGGAAATGGGAGCATCCAAACTGGTCACTCAACTTGGCGGCATCGCCGAGATCTCGCGCGACTTGGCCTATCGACTTTATTCGACCTGCGAACGCAAGAAATGGGCACAGGAAGCTTTGGCTTACAACAGCCTGGTGGTGGCCTGGCCCGAATTGACGAAACTGGCCATGTCGGAACGGACAGGCCAGCAGGAGTCACAGAAAGAACAGAAGGAGATGTTCTGATGGTGCGGAATGACGAAAACATCGTCCGAAAGTCAGGCGAGATGAAAGAACTGACGCCGCCAACTACCAGAGGGGACGGCGTCGGGACTCCTTCTACACATGGTAGATGAGCTAAGCACAATGTCGGCTAATGGACTAATAAATTCAAGCGTCATTCGGATCACTGTCACAATCGCCCCAAGAACTCGTCCAATTTGAAATCTGTGGTCAATTTCATTTCAACAAGAACTCTTCAACTGATGGGCCGCTGAGATATGGCAATTTCCAACCGTGAACGTGTCGGCAAGGGGTTAGACCTGCTGGCAACCGGCCTGCGCCCGTTTGTCGAGCGTGAACTGAAGTCGCAGCTCGGTGACAACTGGGAATCGGTTTTACCCGAAGCGACTGCGCGAGGTCCTCGCGCAAAACCCAAGCCTGTGAATCTTGATGATCCGCAAACTTTGCTGGGGATTCTCTGGGATCAATGGAATGCGGTCTTCAAGAATACTCTTGGCCATACCGAGCGAAGCATCGTCAGTGAGCTGCGGGACGTTCGAAATAACTGGGCTCACAACGAACAATTCGGCAGCAACGACGCTATTCGAGCGCTCGACTCGATGGAACGGTTGCTCAACGCGGTTTCCGCAGCCGACTCGGCCAGTGAAGTCGGACAAATGCGGATGGATCTGATGCGTTCGTTGTTCGACGAACAACGC
>JBAXBD010000828.1:0-2774 GCA_037142165.1 Schlesneria sp.
GCCCTGGTTCGACTCGATGACGCACTACGCGAAGGAGTCCAGCTCGAAGCCTTCACCGATCAGCTTATTGCCTATTTTCGGGACCTGCTGGTCGCGGCATGTGGAGCGGAAGATGTTCCCCTGTTGTCAGTGGGAAATGATTGTCGCGAAATTCTGAGGCAACAATCCCAGCGCTGGGGGCTGCAGACGATTGCAACAGGGATGCAGATTCTGGCCGAATCCAAAGCGAGAATGCAGCGCGTCTCTTATGGTCGAGCCTTGGCAGAATTGGCTTTGGTCCGAATTTCATTACTGGAAGACCTTGATCGTCTCGACGACCTGATCGCTCAATTGAAGGGTGGGGTCGTTGTCTCACAAGCCGCTGCGGCAGCTCCCCGTAACATCAGCGGCGCGAATCACGGGGCGAATTCCCCGCCGCCTCCGTCGTTGCCAACTCCACAGACAGTTAGTTCCAAGTCGTCCCCGACGGCCCTGCCAGAAAAAAAAAATGACATAGTCGCACCTCCAATCGCCAAGCCGGTTCCAGGAGCTGTTCCAAACTCGAACGAATCCAACTCGGAACGGAAAACAACCCTCGAATGGAAACCCGGATGCGAAAAAGACTTACAGTCACTCATCGCAGACAGATTGAACGATATAGCCGGAACATCCGTTAGGCGGGCCAGCTCGATAGCAATTATTGGGCCAAACGTATTGGAGTTTTCCATCCCAATCAACTATGATGTGGAGAGGAAGACGTTGGAACGGCCAGACACGATCGTTCGGCTGGAGTCAATTCTGGCGGAAGTCGCAGGGCAGCCAATTCGAGTCCGATTCCGGTCGGGAGAAGCGGTTGGGCCGGTGGCCAAGCCTACAGCAGTTGCGGCTCCGGTCAATCGGACTCAAATCGTTGACGAACCGGAAGATACCTATCTTCAGCAAGTGACAGGAGTTTTCGGGGTCAAAAGTTGGAAGGTTAAGGACTTGGTGGCTGAGGCCGTTGAAAGCGACTCGACGGAAGTGCAATCGGAGTAATCGACAATGTTTAAGGAACTCGGTCAATTCGCCTCGCTGATGAAGCAGGCTCAGGGAATACAAGGAAAAATGGCCGAGTCGAAAGAGCGACTCGCCAATTTACAGTGTGATGGTGAAGCAGGTGCAGGGATGGTCCGAGTCACGGTGGCTGGAACGATGAGAGTCCTGGCCTGCAAAATTGATCCCGGATTATTTCAGTCGGGCGACAAGGAAATGCTGGAAGACCTCGTTGTTGCGGCAACGAATCAGGCTCTTGAAAAACTACTCGAGAAGCAGGCTCAAGAGATGAGTGCCATCACTGGCGGATTCAATTTGCCGGGGATGGGGGACCTCTTGTCGGGAATGGGATCAGGTAAATAGTTGGACGCCACCTTCAATTGAGGGAGTAACGATTAATGGCAAGGATTGAGGAGCCACCACGCCATCCCTATGGAGCCGCAGTGGGGAACTTGATCGAGCGTCTGGCGAAGTTGCCCGGCATCGGACGTAAGTCGGCCGAGCGACTCGCAAATCATTTGCTCGACTGCTCCGAGGACGAAGCCAATTCGCTGGCCGAGGCGATTCGTCGCGTTAAAACGGTCGTTCGCCCATGTTCCATCTGCTTTAATCTGACTGAGGGTGAGACTTGCAGTATCTGCAGCGATCCGCGTCGCGACAAGCACTCGGTCTGTGTTGTCGAGCAACCGCGAGTTCTGTTGGCACTTGAAGCGGCATCAATCTTTAACGGCGTTTATCACGTTCTCGGGGGCCGGCTCGCACCACTCAACGGCGTTGGCCCTGAAGACTTGAATATTAACGCTCTGGTCAAACGAGTGCGTCACGGTGGCGTCACAGAAATTCTGATGGCGACGAACCCGACACTCGAAGGAGATGGAACAGCGCTCTTCATTTCCAATTTACTGGCGAATGATCCCGTCAAAATTACGCGATTGGCTCGAGGAATTGCCTCGGGAAGCGTGCTGGAGTTTGCCAATCGGGAAATGCTGGCAGACGCGATACGAGGACGACAGTCATTTTGAACTCCCGTGATTACGACAGAACGACGTTCACGCGTCAGAAAATACTTAGTGTCGGTTGTGATTCGAAAATGAAGCCTGGCAGATCGAAGTTAACTAAGAATGATGTGCTTTCTCATCGCTAAGGGTGAAGCCCGCGACGTGTTCGCGAAGTTCACCTTACGATTGAAATGAGATTTTAAAATGCAGTTGAATTTTTCACATCAGATGAAGATGAGCCAGCAGATGAAGCTGGCTCCTCGAATGATTCAGTCGATGGAAATCCTCCAGTTGCCAACAATGGAACTGGATGAACGAATCGAGCAGGAACTTTCAGAGAATCCGTGTCTTGAAATGCGATCCTCTGATCGAGATGCGCCAGAACTTCAACATAACCTGGAAGAGGCTCGCGAAGAGGCCTCGGAAAAGAGCATTTCGGAACAAGAGCTTCAAGTTGATACGGCTCACAACAACGAAGCCGATTTCGAACGGTTGCTCGAAATGTCGCAGGACTGGCCGGAAGATAATTACACATCCGGCAGCAAACCATCATCAAACCGTACTGACGAAGAAGGCGATCGTCAGCACGATATGATTGCAAATGTTTGCGAAAGACCTCAATCTCTTAACGAATACTTGATTGAGCAATTTGGTTTCTTCTCGATACCCGTTGAGGTTCGCGAATTCGGTGAGTTTCTGATTCAGAATCTCGATCCGAACGGTCGGCTTCCGTCAAGCTTGCCCGATTTGATCCAGGTCTACGGC
>JBAXBD010000829.1:0-2772 GCA_037142165.1 Schlesneria sp.
GGCTTCGGGTTCCTGACAGGAGCCGACGTCAAGGTCTCGTTTCTGCCTGCGGATGAAAACTACGGAATTCGCTTTCAGCGGGTCGATTTGAAGGGGACGCAGCCGATCCCGGCTCGGTTGGATTACGTTCTTCCTCGTCAAAGACGAACGGCCATCTCACTTGGCGGCGCGACCGTTGAGCTGATTGAGCACGTCATGGCGGCACTCGCCGGTTTGCAGATTGATAACTGTCTGGTCTGTCTCGACGCCCCGGAACCAACAGGTGCCGACGGATCATGCCTCCCCTTCGTACAAGTCTTGCTTGAGGCGGGAATCACCGAACAGTCAGCACGACGCGAAGTCCTTGTGCTTCATTCAGATGATCGAACCGACCCCAGCGCAGATGGTTCAGAGATCACTGCGGCACCCGTCTTCCATCGTACACTGGTTGTGACGTATGAGCTCGATTATGGGCCGCGTTCACCGATCAAGCCGCAATTGATGACGTTCGAATTTTCGTCCGAACGATTCATCAGGGAAATTGCTTTCGCCAGAACATTCATTCTGGAGAGTGAAGTTCAGGCACTGAAATCTCAGGGATATGGCTCGCGAGTGACCGAGAAAGATCTTTTGATCTTCAGTCCACAGGGTGTGATCGGTAACGAATTACGTGCGACCGATGAATGTGCCCGCCATAAAATACTCGACTGCATCGGCGATTTTGCATTGCTCGGCTGTGACGTCCAAGGTCATTTTCGGGCCTATCGATCAGGCCACAATCTGAATCATGCCATCTGTGAAAAAGTCCGATTGAATCAACAAATCAAGTCACCCGTTAGCAAGGCGGCTTGAATGACAAATCCGTCTTGTCGCTTACATCGAAGCAGTGAACTGCGAATCCATTGCTGAAACATACACAGTCCAATTCAACAATTGACGTTCTCAAGGACGACACCATGACACGAACGATCTCACCCTTGTCGCAAGTTGATGCTCGAGCACAGATTGGCGACGATGTCGAGATCGGGCCATTCTGCGTTGTGGGTCCACACGTGACGCTTGGAAACGGTTGCAAGCTGGACAGTCATGTGGCGCTTGTCGGACACACAACGATTGGCGAGCGAAATCGCTTTTTCCCCGGATCGGTGATCGGGGGCGAACCTCAGGACATCGGTTACACCGGTTCTGCGACGCGAGTTGAAATCGGTGACGATAACCTTTTTCGAGAAGGTGTTACGGTCAACCGTGGTGCGGATAAGGAAGACGGAGTCACCCGGATTGGTCACCGCAATTTTTTGATGGCGAATGCCCACGTCGCACACAATTGCCACGTTTATAATAACGTCATCCTTTGCAACGGAAGCCTGCTCGGCGGTCATGTTCACGTGCAGGATTATGCGATCGTCTCGGGCAACTCGGTGGTCCATCACTTTGCCACATTAGGAACCGGTTGCTTCATCAGCGGTGGCTGCCGTGCACCGCAGGATATTCCACCTTACATGCTGGCGGCAGGAAGCGATAACCCTGAGATCATTACCGTAAACGTCGTCGGGATGCGTCGCCGGGGAATTTCTGAAAACGCGATTACTCTTGTTCGTCAGGCCTTTAAATTGATGTTCCGTGAACACATCAAGCTGGAAGAAGTTCGTGAGCGGCTTGCCGAACAAACGGAAGGGGTGTTCCCGATTGAGCTGATGACGCTGCTCAATTTCTGCGAGCAATCGGCCAAGGGAAAGAATGGTCGTGCACGAGAAGCATTGCGGTCACAACCTGCTGCAAGCGAAGGGCAAAAGGCGGCGTGAAACCGAACGAGGTTAAATTTTTCGTAGTGTGGGCTTTCGCCTGCACATGATGTTGGGGCGCACGGGCTAAAGCCCATGCTACGGCAAACATCTTACTCTTTTCAGTACCAGTACCAATTAATACGAATAGGCTTCAAGAATGGATCGGTTGCGAGTTGCTGTGATTGGCGTTGGAGCCCTTGGTCGACATCATGCTCGCATTTTGAGTGAAATTGAGGGAGTCGAACTGGTGGCTGTGGCAGACAGCCAGGCTGAACGGGGTCAAGAAGTTGCCGCCCGACATCAGACGCGTTGGGTCGCGAACTACCGTGATTTAATCGACAACAAGAATGTTGATGCGGTCTCGGTCGTTGTCCCCACGGTTGCTCATCGTACCGTAGCGGGGGCGTTCCTTGAGAAAGGAATTCCGGTTCTTGTGGAAAAGCCTCTGGCAGGAAATGTCACTCAGGCGAAAGAACTTGTCGAGCTGGCCCGTCGAACCAAATCGTTATTGCAGGTTGGCCACATCGAACGATTCAATCCCGCGTTCCAGGCGGCTCAAAAAGTCATCGTCTCGCCCAAATATATCCGTTGCGAACGAACCAGCACTTACACGTTTCGATCCACGGATATTGGCGTCGTGCTCGATCTGATGATTCATGATATTGATCTTGTCCTGTCGCTTGTGCGCAGTCCGCTCCGTAGTTGCGAGGCTTTCGGGATCGGTGTGATGGGTCAGAATGAAGATGCCGCTCAGGCGCGTCTCCGCTTTGAAAACGGCTGTATTGCAGACCTGACCGCGAGCCGAATCTGTCCGACTGCCTCACGTTCCCTGACCGCCTGGTCAGCAACCGGTTGCGTGACAGTGGATATGCATCAGCGGGAAGTGAAGCGATTTTCTCCGGGCCAGGCGTTAACCCAAGGGACGCCACCTCTGGAACAAGCTGCCCAGCCAGGGGCCGATCTGGAAGCCTTGAAAAAGGAAGTCTTCGGTCAATTTGTGAAGATCGCA
>JBAXBD010000830.1:0-2769 GCA_037142165.1 Schlesneria sp.
GCGGCGAGTTTTCCTCACTCGCGATCGAGTCCGCAAAATCATCGGATTCATTACGGGTGGACGTTTGTCGAATGTCAGGACGACTTGCGCCCTTTGACGTGGCTTGTTTTACACCCGATGCTGGTGCGGAATCATTATTGGCCCAATCGGTTGCTGAATCGGCAGCCGCATTCGATTTCCCGGTAGCATCCAGCTTGACTGGCGTCAGCTTGGCAAGAAACTCGCCAGGTGACATCTGATCCTTTGCAAACTTAAGCTTGGCGGACTTCGCCAGCTTGTTCGCAAGCGTTGCCAGCTTCGCTGCTTCGGCTTTGTCGCCGAACTTATAAGCGGCCTTCGCCTGGATCATCAGTTGTTCGACTCGGTCGCGTGCATCATCGTTTGATGCATTGCCGTTCTTCGGAGAATCACTTTCCCAGGAGTCGGATTGACCACGCACTACCGACGGTTTGTCGGAAGCGTCGTTCTGGTCAGCGACCCCTTGAACTTTGAGGCGGGTTCGATTCAGACAATCGTCGTTCTGACGACGTTCTGAGGCAGACAAACCCGTGGTCGAGAGCGACGCTTCCTCGAGATGGGGGAGTGCGTCGAAGTACTTACCTCGAAGGTAAAGTTCTTTACCTCGCTTGTAATGTTCACGAGGCGTCAGTTTGACCTGACTACCCCCGCGGTCTTCGCCACCCTTCAAAGTGGTGGTCTCAACGTGCTGAAGGTTGGTCAATCGCAATCCTGCGATAACCAACATAGTGCAACCGATCAGTCCGATGATCCTACCCAAGATAACTTCCTCCTCCGGGTCTGGCATTTTCGAGGCGCGTCGAACTCGTTCCGACAACTGGATGAGCCGTGGGCGAAATGCGACCCGGCCGTTTACTGGACAATTTCGCGTTTGGTAGACCCCGGCCCCATGGGCTGGAAGTCCGATTTGAAGGGCTAAACAAACAATCAACGTCATTCGAATCTGTGACTGGGCGCGATTGATAGTCCATCTTGCGGAAATGGGTCAATACGACTCGTACGGGAATTTTCTCAAACAATCATCAAATTCATGATGGATCGTGCAACTTCGGCAAACGTTGCCACAAGATAGAGGTTCTGGGGCAAATATTGGTTGCCGTCAGTCAATTGACAGGCGCGTGTCATTTGCCAGATGTTCAAAACCACATGAATTCCAGCACGGAATTCGTATTGGATCTCTGGCAGATGTCGGGTAATATCCGTTCCTACCAGACATCAGGTCGACCTCTTGATTGTGTCGTATGACGGTGACCGTGAAAGTTGAGCTGTTCGGTATTCCGCGTGCCCGGGCCGGTATTGCACAGACCACTTCGGCGGGTCATGATCTGGGTGATGTCATCAGCGACATGGCGTCGCGATTCCCCGAACTTGCCATAAGCTGTATTCAGGGTCGTCATCTTAAGCCTGGCTTTACAGCAAATCTGTCTGGTCATCGATTCGTCACCGACCCCGATACATTGCTGAGCGACGGTGACTCCGTTCTGATACTCTCATTGGATGCGGGGGGATAGAAACAGGGAAAGCGTCGAACTGCTATCCGTTCCAATGTCCGAGGTTAACATGCGACGCGAAATTCCGGGTTATCACGGGCGCTACCTTCGAATCGATTTGTCCGATGGATCATCAACACAGATTCCGCTAGGTCCCCAGATCCTTCGCCACTATCTGGGTGGAAGCGGATTAGGTGTCGCCATCCTGCTGCATGAACGGATCGCTGATGTCGATCCGCTTTCGCCAATGGCTGCAATCGCCTTTGTCTTCAGTCCTTTGGTGGGAAGTCCACTGACGACCTCCGCGAAGTTTGCCGTCGTCAGCAAAAGCCCTTTAACCAACCGAATCAACGATTCACTCGCCAGCAGCGGCTTTGCATTAGCCGGTAAAAAAACGGGACATGATGCGATCGTATTGATCGGCCAGGCACGCCAGCCCACGATCCTCGTGATCGACGACGATCAGGTTCGACTGGAGTCGGCTGATGATTGCTGGGGCCTGTCAAATCGAGAAACGCGTGATCGCCTGCGATTGCGCTTCGGAAATGATTTTCAGACCGCCACGATTGGTCAGGCAGGTGAAAGACAGGTCCGCTACGCAACAATTTCACACGATGGTCGACATGCAGGACGCGGCGGCAGTGGAGCGGTTCTGGGTTCGAAAAACATCAAGGCGATTGCCGTACGGGGCTCACACCGCCCGCAATGGGCCGAACCAGTTGCTCTGGTGGGACTGGCCAAGCAGTTATCTGAAAAGTCGTTCGGACCAGCGACCGCGAAATATCGAGAATTAGGGACTGCCTCGAATCTGTTGACGTTTAATCGACTGAACGTGCTTCCTACGCGTAACTTTCAAGAGGGAAGCTTTGACGGAGCCACAGCGATTTCGCCAGAAGAACTGAGTGTCGCTCGTGATCGGGCACGAGCGTCTTGTGCCGCCTGTACGATCGGTTGCGAACATCTTTACAGCATGAAAAACGGCAGTGGTTCGGTCCGGCTCGAATACGAAAATCTCTTTGCGTTTGGTCCTCTTTGTGGAATAGACGATCCCGAAATCGTCCTGGAAGCGTCACGCCGATGTGACGAGTGGGGACTCGATACGATCAGTGCTGGTGGAACGATCGCGTTCGCCATGGAATGTGTCCAACGAAATCTTCTTGACGAACCGTGGCTTCGATTTGGCGACGGGGAGTCGTTACTCAGAGCTTTGGATTCGGTCATCAGCGGCAATGGGATCGGTCGGTTGCTCTCGGATGGGAGC
>JBAXBD010000831.1:0-2766 GCA_037142165.1 Schlesneria sp.
GATCAATTGTCATCGACCGGTTTTGGTTTCCGGAAATCGAGGCGAGCGAACAGCCGTAGAATGGGCTTCAGCCTGTTCCAAACACACCCTCCGCTGGCCAAAGTCACTCCGATACCAAATCAACGAAGTCAAAAGTCCCACGGCGCTCTTGGCTTCAATTAAGCCCTCCCCACTCACTCGCCTTCACCAACATTACAACGACATAAAACTACAACATATTTTTTATTTCGTCAATAGACCGATAGAGATACATTCTTAACGTTTGGAAGGTGCTGATGGGAAATGATTGTTTTGGCCGCCTGAGAGCCCGCGTCTGGGCTTTGCTCTGCGGCTTTTTAAATTCCAAGCCAAACCTTCACCTCGTCCGACGAACGACGATGAACCCACAAACTTCTTTGGGTTGTGCGCAAAATTCGCCAACTCTTCATCGGACATTAATATCCATTCCTATCATGAATCTCACTCGCCATTCAGGCGATCACCTCGAAATCCTTCGTGGCCGAAACACGAAGCGGGTTCAGCAGTCCTCAAGAAAAGGAGCACCCGAAGTTGGCTCTCTTCAGCCACGGAATCACGGAACGTGAGGCCGAAATTCTGAGGCTGTTGTCGCTTAAACCGTGCGACGGTCTTCAGATCTACTACTCGCTTCGAGGCACCCCGCATGAAGTTGCGATCGGCTCGTTGTGTGTAGCGCTGCGCCGAATGCAGGATGCCGGATTGATCGATGGACGTTCAGATTCTTTAAACGAAACGAAAGGAGAAAAGGATCAAACCCAATTTTCAGTAACCCCGAAAGGAACCCGCTCGCTTGAGCTGTTCAACGAAGCGGCGTTGATGTCGACGGAGCAATGGTCGCAGGAAGGAGTCCCGAATGTGGTACGAAGCCAAATGTAACGAGGGCCTGTTTTTGAATCGAAATCGCGTAATCTTGTTTTTTAATTCCGACTAAAATCAAAAGGGAAGATATGTCGAAAGAAGCCGCTATCACTCGGAAAACTAGCATTTTTGGACGGTGGGCTAACCCGGATTTGACTCCGATCATCCCGCCACTCGCCGTCGCTGTTGTGTCAGCCCTGCTTTACATCTTGCAGGCGTCGATCGGATACCAGATACCCTGGCTGACCGTCGATCATGGTCGCATTTGTCTTTTCTGGCTGCCGTATGTCTGTGCCGTTCTGATGACGCGGATGTATGGTGTGCCAGCCGCTGTGGGGGTTGGGATTGGAGCGTTCTGTGTTGGGATGTCCAGCCCGCTGCACGCCCCCTGGTCTTCGGCCGTGGCCGCCATTGGAAACGTCGTTCAGGTCTGGGTGACATTAGTGGCGCTCGAACGTTACGAAACTCAGCAACGGACGCGCCATCGATCAAGGTCATTCAATCTGTTCGTCTTCGTCTTCACGGTGACGACGTTGATTTCCAGCGTCATCTTGTGCGTCTCTGCCGTCGTCGACGGCCAGCGAAAATGGGGCGAAGTACTGGAAGGCGTTGCAGGTTGGGTTGCAGGGGATATGTTTACGGCCGCTGCCGTTTGGTATCTTCTTAGCCGACTTGGATTCAGGCTTAAAGACTTCACCTTCAGCCGAGATGTCTCGCCAAAGGTCTTAACCGAAAATGTCGTGACATCGACAAAAGGAGTTTGCAACCTGCTCTTGCTGCCAGTGTTGGGAAGGACAGGTTATTCACCAGTCCGAGCCGACGCGTGGATCGATGAATGGATGGGAGGCCAGCGCGCAATTGGGCGACATGAATCGGCCATCCGTTGCGACGCCATCGTTCATTTAACAACGGAAGTCACATCCACTCTCACAAACAATGTCGGAATCGTCTCACCGAGCCTGCGGGACTATTGCGACGACTGTGTCAGCAGTTTTGTTGGAACTTCGATCAAGCTGTTGTTTTGGGTCTTCGTCGATTATTGGCGCAAGTAAGCGTTAATGGTTTTTGACACGGATTGACAATAAAGGGACTACTGGAGTCCTGGTCACACGCTAACTTTGATTCTGCTTGCTGTGTTCGCGTTTCTGGCGTGTCGACCGGTCGCGGAATTGGTGTCATGAGGCCGACGCCGACCTCGACCCAATGAGATGAATTTCCATGCTGATTGATTTGCCACCAGACAATTTTTGCGTCATTCCGTTTCAACGTTCCCGTGATGGATTCCCTGTTAACTTTCGTAGATTGCAGGCGAATTTGTCTACAGGCCGAAACGAAACTGCACGTGTCCTGCCGCTCGATAGTCACCCCAGGCGAATGTCGGTAACATCTGCGAATTCAATATTTTCATGAATTTCGCCCTGTTACACCGTTTGTGGTGGCATGTCCAATAACGAACTCGACCTTTCCACTCTTTCCAATCATCTCTGGGAATCCGCCAATATCCTGCGCGGTCCAGTCGATGCTGCTGACTTCAAGACCTATATCTTTCCGCTGCTCTTCTTCAAACGGATTTCGGACGTCTTCGACGAAGAAGTCACCGACGCACTCGACGAATCGGGTGGCGACCAGCAGTACGCGCTGTTCCCTGAAAACCATCGATTCCAGATCCCCGAGGATTGTCACTGGTCCGACGTGCGGAAGAAGACGACAAATGTCGGTCAGGCGTTGTTGCGAGCGATGCGGGAGATCGAAAACGCCAATCAGGGGACGCTGTACGGCATCTTCGGCGATGCGCAGTGGACCAACAAAGAACGTCTGTCGGATTCTCTGCTGCGAGATCTGATCGAACATTTTTCCAAGCTGCCGCTGGGGAACAAAGCGGCCCGTGCC
>JBAXBD010000832.1:0-2764 GCA_037142165.1 Schlesneria sp.
GACGTGCGCCATCACGTCATGCCGCAATCGCTTTTCATGACGGGCAGCGGCTTCAAAATCGATGTCGTCGATCCTGGCCTTGAGTTCATCAACCTGAGCATGCGAGATATCGAGTCCCAATTCCCGCTCGGCTTCAGCCAGGACGACCCACAGTTTTCTCCAAGTCGAATGCTTGGTTTGAGGGGACCAGAGTTGACTCATTTCGGTCGAAGCATATCGGCCGATCAGCGGATTGTCGTAAACATCGTGATTCAAAACAGACTACCTTTTCAGACGTTTTTTGTGACCCAAGGGAAATTTCACCGCAAGCCGACCAACGTCAACCTGAGGTTACTTTCACCAATCCTAACTCAAATTTGGCAAATTAAGAATCCGACCAACAGCGTTCGGATACGGCGTCAGTTTGTCGAGAATCAAAAATGCGATTTCACCTCGAATAGTCTTATAAGACTGGCGCGAGCTTCGCCTGCAACCCAATTTATAGGAAGAAGAGGGTAACCACGAATCCCACGAATCTGACGAATAAGATGATGCAGAAAACGGGTTTCGTTCACTCAATTTTTACCTTCGGGCTTCCCCCACCCGGTCCGCGTACTCAGCCGGTTTTGCTTTGATTTCTCATAACTTTTATTCGTGCGATTCGTCAGATTCGTGGTTAAAAATCTTTCGCATTTTTCCAAATTGTTCAGAGCATAACTCAATTGTCTGATTAACGTTAAATTTTTCCGTGAGTGGAATCTTCGCGTCTTGCGTAAAATTGTGTGGTGAGTATTACGGATTAAAAGATTAATCAATTGTCCGTTTAAAATTCGTTTTTTGTCTTTCCCATCCGTGTCCATCCGGGTGATCCGTGGTAAAACTCATTTGACTGACAATTGGAAGTCTAAACGTTCCAGGATTTCGTTTTCACGCAGGTCGTTTGATTTTTATGACTGAACCTATCGCGTACCTCAACGGCCAGTTCGTTCCAATCTCACAGGCGGCGCTTTCCGTATTCGATCTTGGGATCGTGGCCGGGGCCTCGGTGACATAAATGACGCGGACATTTCGGCACGTTCCGTTTCGTCTGAACGAGCATCTGGATCGCCTGGAACAGTCTTTGAAGCTTGTGAACATTGATCCTCGTCTCTCCCGCGAAGAATTGGTTTCAATCTGCGAGACAGTCGTTTCCCAGAATCAGCGTTTAATCCCAGCCGACCATGATCTGGGTTTGATTATTTTCGTGACCGCCGGGCAGAATTTGACCTATCTTGGTCTTGGCGAGTTGTCGCGTGCCCGCACCCCGTCCGTCTGCGTGCACACATTCCCGCTGCCGTTTGAGTTATGGGCCGAACGATATGAAACCGGACTCCATCTGGTGACGACCTCGATCGGTTCTCTTCCCGATGATGTCATCGACTCTCGCATTAAACATCGAAGTCGAATGCATTGGCATCTGGCGGATATTCAGGCGAAAAAGGTTGACCCATCGGCGATGGCAGTGCTGATCGATCAGGACGGTTTTTTGACCGAAACCGCAACGGGCAATATTTGCGTTGTCGAAGGGGGCACAATCGTAACCCCGTCTCAGCATGTTTTGCACGGGATCAGTCGTGACGCCGTTGCAGATATCGCCACATCGCTCGGTCTGACATTCGCCACGGGGCGAGTCACTCCAGACGATCTGACGCGCGCCAGTGAAGCATTCCTCACGTCAACGCCGCATTGCATGCTTCCCGTGACCAGATTCAACAACCGCCCCATCGGTCAAGGTGTGCCGGGACCGGTTTTTCAGCAGTTGATCGCAGCCTGGAACAACCTGGTCGGACTGGACATCGTCGGGCAAATGCGAGCTGGAGCAAAATCGCGCCGATGAGGTCTTCAGCTTTTGTGGTGTGGGCTTTAGCCCGCACGGATGTTGTGGATTTTGTGGCGCACGGGCTGAAGCCCATGCTACGGTTCGTCGACACTGCAACTTGGAAACCAGACCGCTGATCCCTAGAATTCATTCGGACGGGTTACGCTCTGTAGGCTATCAGGAAATTTGCAGTGTCTGACGAATTGTATGACGACCACATTCTCGACCACTTTGAGTCGCCGTACCACAAGGGACATTTAGATTGTCCGACCTGTTCGCATTCTGACAAAAATCCGATTTGCGGCGATCAAGTGACGATTGAGCTGTCGATCGATGAGAACCAACGCGTTCGTCAGGCATTTTTTGACGGCAAAGGGTGTGCGATCAGCCAGGCCGCAGCATCGATTCTGTGTGAATCGATCGAAGGAAAGTCACTCGCAGAGCTTCACGACTTTCAGGCAAAAGACATGCTGGATCTGCTGAAGGTTCGGCTCACTGCCAGCCGCCAGAAGTGCGGACTGCTGGGTTTTAAAGTACTGAAAACGATGCTTTACTCGCTGGAACAGCCAAAGGCTGTTGAAGAGACGGCGTAACGCGCAGATTGGTTTTTCAACGCGTCCCACCGAATGACCGTCTCGCGGTCATGTAGTGCCCTCGGAGCAACGGCTGGGAAATGCGAAAAGACTGTGTTTTAGCCGCAGTTCGATCGACTTTCGGAGGCTAGAAGCCTCCGCTACGGGGACACTCCGTCGGAGAAGATTCAGTTCACTGGCACAAATGCACTCGATTCCATGGGTCAACCGTCTACGAACCCATGATGTCTTTTTCTTTGGCATCGGCCATGGAATTGACTTTACCTTCGTATTGCTTCGTCAATTCTTGAATCTGTTCTTTTAGCTGATCGTGAATGTCTTCGTTAATCAGCTT
>JBAXBD010000833.1:0-2757 GCA_037142165.1 Schlesneria sp.
ATCGTCAATCGCATCTGGGGACTGATGTTTGGCAGGCCATGGATTCAACCGGTCGATGACCTTCCTAATCCAAACGAGGCTGGCAGCGACCCAAGCGACCTGCTCGATTTGATTGGTGCCGACTTTCGATCTCACGGCTGTGATTTGAAGCGACTCATCCGGAACATTGCCGCGACGCATGTCTTTCGAACGTCGTCGCAACATTCTGCATTCGAAGAGGGTGACAAAGCTGACAGCGTCGAAGAAACCTGGGCGGCGTTCCCATTGACTCGGTTACGTCCTGAGCAAGTCATCGGGTCGATGTTGCAGGCCTCGTCAATCAAGACTGTCGATCAGAATTCGCATTGGACGATCCGAGCGGTTCGGTTTTTCCGCGAACTGGATTTCGTCAAAGAATACGGAGATCTCGGTGACGACGAATTGACGGAGCGGGCAGGTACGATTCCTCAGGCACTCTTGCGGATGAACAGCAACTTTGCTGCAGAGTGGACGAAGAGCACGATCTTCAGTGCTGCCGGCCGAATTGCCGGAATGGCACCGGACGATGATGCGTGTCTGGATACCTGTTTTCTGGTCTGCCTGACACGACATCCGACAAGGGAAGAACGATCCGTAATACTTAAGCAACTTGAGGGGACGAAGAAGGACGAACGGAGTCAGGTCGTCGAAGATCTGTTCTGGACGCTTTTTAACGCCCCTGAATTTTGCTGGGAACACTAGGCCTGCGGCTAGAGAGTAGACTTGTGAGAGTAGATAGTAGATAAGAAGAGGAAGAAGACGTGAAATCGATGGACTCATCTCGTCGAGACTTTCTGCGGCTGGCCGCTTCAACTCTCGGGTTGTCGTTTGCCGTTCCGGGACTGGATTTGAGGGCTGCTGAGGCACGTGGTTCTGAGCGTGCGAAATCGTTTTTGACGATCTGGCTGGGTGGTGGGCAGAGCCAACTGGAGAGTTGGGACCCTCATCCCGGAACACGGATTGGTGGCGAAGTCTCGGCGATCAAGACCACGATCCCCGGCCTGGAAATTGCCGATCTTTATCCGCAATCGGCCGAGCAACTTCATCATCTGTCCGTCATCCGATCGATGGTTTCCAAGGAAGGGGATCACGAACGAGCTTCGTATATGCTGCACACCGGCTATCGACCGGAACCGACTCTTGTTCACCCCAGTATCGGCTCGATTGCGATTCACGAGCAGCCCAACGCTTCCGTTGAGATTCCTCAATTCGTGTCACTGGGTGACGCCAATTTTCCACCGCGCGGCGGATTTCTGGGGGATCGTTTCGACGCCTATCGAATTTTCAATCCGGGCGAAACCGGGCAAAACATCAAAGCGTTGGTTGATCAAGATCGACAGGACCGGCGATTGAAAAGCCTGAGCATTGTGTCTCAGTCGTTCATGCAGGGACGAAAATCGAAAGTCGAACAGACGCTCCATCAACACACGATCGATGCGGCTCTGAGGATGATGACATCCGAGCAATTGAAGGCATTTTCGATCGAACAGGAACCCAAAGAACTTCGTGCGGCCTACGGCGACAATGCGTTTGGCCGAGGCTGCCTTGTCGCCAGGCGACTGATTGAAGTTGGCGTTCGTTCGCTCGAAGTTTCGCTGCAAGGCTTCGACACTCATGCCAAGAACCACGAAGGACAAGCGGCGCGGGCCAAGACGCTCGATCCGGCACTTGCCACGCTGATAAAAGACCTGGCGGATCGAGATCTGCTGCAATCGACGATTGTGCTCGTGACAGGTGAATTCGGTCGAACGCCGAACATTAATCCCCTCGGCGGACGAGATCATTGGCCCAACGGGTTTTCGTGTTTGCTGGGTGGCGGAGGTCTTTCGAATGGTCTTGTCATCGGCGAAACTGATCCTGAAGGCGAGGCGAAGCAACCGAAAGATCCGATTGAAGTCGCAGACCTGTATGCGACCATCCTGCATCGCCTGGGTGTCGACTATGCCAGGGAGGTCATTACACCGATTGGCCGACCAATGAAGTTTTGTGCCGGGCAACCGATTGAACGATTTCTGTGAACGTTGTAACGTTGCTATTGGCGGTCGAGTCTCCGAAAATAGGTCGGACGATAAGTCTCGAAGCATCCCGGCGGAATTCATTCAATCCTAGTCGCGTTCAGAAAAACCACGACGGTCGTTGATCGTGCCGATTAAATTTCGATGTAATTATTGCCGACAGTTTCTGGGTATTTCACGTGCTCAGGCCGGTGGTGTCGTTGATTGTCCGACGTGTGGCCGGTCGATTCGCGTGCCGTTACTTGATGGAACCGTTCAGCCGATGACGGCTCCGGAACTCGATCTGGATGATACTCATCTTTCGCGGGCACTCGACGAACTGGCAAAACTTGTCGATGCACCCGTTCAAGTGGCTGTGCCTGTGAAGTCCCTGTCGGATTCCGACGATATCGAAACTGACAACCAGATTCCGCAGCCGCTTCCCGAACCGATTCCGATTGAGGTCCCGCTTCCGCCCACTCCGGTTGTTGTTCTCCCACCGACGAATGCATCGCTGACCGCGCCGTCCGAAAACGGGATCGCCGGCGATCGTGGATTGCTGGCAGAATTAGCCGCGTTATCAGATGGATCAACGCCAGTCGATTTTGCGAATGCGAAGAAATTTGAACCAGCACCAACATACACCAATCGTCGGCCGGAAGCTTCGCCTCTGAAAACGTCGTTGATGTTGCTGGTCCCGTTTGTCGCGGGAATGCTGACTGAGCGATTTGTACGAGTCTTCGAA
>JBAXBD010000834.1:0-2749 GCA_037142165.1 Schlesneria sp.
ATCTGTTTGTTCTTCGCATTGCGGGAAATGTGCTTGGCTCCGAATGTCTGGGTTCCCTGCATTACGCGTTGCGTCAACTCAAAGACAGTCTGAAGGTGGTCGTCGTTCTGGGGCATGCCAAGTGCGGAGCAGTCACGGCTGCGGTCGACACGCATATGTCTCCTGATGCCTACGCAAATATTGCATGTACGTTTCCCTTGCGATCGCTGATCGACCAGATCCAGATTGCCGTGCGAGGTGCCTCACACGCATTGGAAACGTATCTTGGCTTGCCAATGACTGATAAGTCGATGTTTCGTTCCATCCTGGTTGGGGTCACCTCGTATGTGAATGCGGCGGTCTCGGCATTTGAGTTACAGCGAGAACTTGATTTGTACGACAAGAATGGTCCTAAGGTTGTTTTCGGTGTCTATGACTTTGACTCGTTACGAGTTCAAAGCAGTCCGGCCATCGACTCTAAATCACCACGTCTGCGGTCTGCACCCCGAAATGCGCAAGAATTAGCGGACTACGCTCTCGAAGTCGTCGACGCTATTATGTCGATGGAAGACGACGAACGTGAAGCGGGGTACATGCTGACCGTGCATGCCTGAGGGAAGACAATGCAAGCGCTGTTTGTTCACGGAATGGGACGTTCTCCCGTTTCGGCAATCCCGCTGCTTTGGCGATTGAAGCGACACCAAATTTCGCCATCCTGGTTTTTCTACAGCGTCACGTTCCAAAACTTCACTTCGATCACTCAGCGTCTGCAAAAGAAAATTGTTGCCATTGCAGAGAAGGGCGACTACGTCCTGATCGGTCATTCCCTCGGTGGCGTCCTGATTCGAAATGCCCTGGCAACGTTACCCGCGGGAACGAAATTGCCAGATCGGGTTTTTCTGCTTGGATCACCGATCCATGCCTCGCGGATTGCAACGGCGTTGCGCCACAACGTGCTCTATCGGCTGGCGACGCAAGATTGCGGTCAGCTTCTGGCCTCGGAAGATCGTATGAAAACCGTTCCTCCGAGCCCGATACCAACGACCAGTATCGTCGGGACACGCACGCTCTATGGACTCTCGCGAGTTTTCGGTGACGAGATCAACGACAGCATCGTCTCCCATTCAGAAGTGACTGCCGATTGGATCACTGAAGAGTTGCAAGTCCCGGCGATTCACTCAGCGATGCCTTGGAGCTGGCAAGTCTCACAACTTGTGATTGAGCGATTGGTGCCATCATCGCACTGATTCCAAGAACATCGGTGCAAGTGCGCTGAATGCCTTAGCAACGGCTCAAGGGGGGGATCCTGTCGCCGATGGATAGGGGCAGCCAAACGCGAGGAATGAGACTTATAGGGCGTATATGACTTATGGGACCTATCGGACTGACGGCGAACGAGTTGATGCGAGCTACCTGATTCTGACGCGCCGTTCCTACGCAACTGGTACGTTTACAACGGTCCCACGAAATTGAATTCGGTATCACCTTGTCTACATTAGACCGGAATGGTTGCGACGGCCTTGGCTGCGTGATATCTCTGCTGTGCTGGTCACATCAGAAATATTTGTTGTCATCGAATCGGTGACTTTATTCTTACAGGATCATGTTAATGGCAGGTTTTGATCATGGCTCGATGCATCCCAAGGAAGTCGAAGATCCGGTCATCTCCGCTCGTAATGCGCGGTATGGAATGACCCTGTTTTTGATCTATCTTGCGATCTATGCTGGGTTTGTTGGTTTGAATGCGTTCCGACCCGATGTCATGGAGTGGTCTCCCGTCTGGGGGCTAAATCTGGCAGTCCTTTACGGTTTGGCGTTGATTGTCATCGCGATGGTGCTGGCTCTCGTTTATACCTGGCTTTGCCGAGGGAAGCCGACGGGTTGAGGCTTTCGACCGAACTCCCATGTCCGTCGATTGGTTTCGACGACATCTGTTTCTGACAAGTCTCCTATTCCCGCGAAAGCCGGTTCATGATCCATCATGCGTCCACCCTGTCTGTGATTGTGTTTGCTGTCTTTGTTGCCATCACACTTGGCTTAAGTTTCTATTTCGCCGCGAAAACCAAATCGGCGGCGGGATATTTCGCGGCCGGTGGCCAGATCCATTGGTTCGTGAACGGCGTGGCGTTTGCCGGTGATTACCTGTCCGCTGCGTCTTTTCTGGGGATCTGCGGGACGATCGCCTTCTTCGGTTACGATGGGTTTTTGTACTCGATTGGATTCCTGGCCGGCTGGGTTGTGGCGCTGTTTGTCGTCGCCGAACCGCTGAAGCGATTGGGGAAATACACGTTTGCCGACGCGCTGAACAGCCAGTTCCAATCGCGTGGGATCACTCTGGCCGCTGGTATCAGCACGCTAGTTGTCAGCGTCTTCTATCTAATTCCACAAATGTTCGGAGCCGGTTCGCTGATCAAACCGTTACTCAATTATCCTCATGAAGTCGGCGTCGTGTTGGTCGGAGTCATCGTCGTGCTGATCGTCGCGACGGCGGGGATGGTCAGTACGACTTACGTTCAATTCATTAAGGGGTCATTGCTCGTTCTGTTCAGTGGCATCCTGACGGTGATGATTCTGAACCGAGGTTTGAAAGTGGATACCAGCGAACTCGCGAATTCGCCTCAGACGATGGTCGTCAAAAAGGATGGAACAAAGTTCATCGACGGAATCAAACATGGGGATAAAGAAGGCGAGGCGGACCTGCGACCGGTTGGACACCTCAGTAAACTTCCTGGCGGAAAAACGGAAACCGGCCCACTTGGTCCTATTGAAT
>JBAXBD010000835.1:0-2746 GCA_037142165.1 Schlesneria sp.
ACCTCGGTCTCCCCAATCGGACCCTGGAACATACACTTGCCGCGCGTCGCCAGTTGGCAACGATCTTTCGTTTGACCAGGCCCCGGATACTGCTCGCACCGTATTGGGAGGACAGTCATCCTGACCACGTTGCCGCGACCAGCCTGATTGAGGCAGCTCGTTTCTGGTCCAAGTTGTCCCGAACCGATATGCCGGGTGAACCCTTTCATCCTCCACAGATTTTTTACTATTTCAGTATTCATCTCCGTGTCCATCCGCAGCCCGCGTTCGTTTTCGATATCAGTGATTCCATCGAAGAAAAACTTGCTTCCGCACGTTGCTACGAAAGTCAGTTCATCACCGGACGCAGCCAGGAATTTCCCACACCGCTCGACGATATCCGTGATCGAGCTCGTTACTGGGGCTGGTCGATTGGCCGTAAGTTCGGCGAGCCGTTTGCCAGTCGCGAGTCTGTACGTGTTGGCTCGTTCAAGGCCATGATGGATTTCTCTCATTAGATCGATGGACAGCATGCCTCAAGTGCGTGGAATCATCTTTGATATGGATGGAACTCTCGTCGATTCGCGGCTTGATTTTGACGCGATGCGGCACGAGATGGGTTTGCCAGCGGGAATGCCCATCCTGGAAGGATTGGCAAGCATCCCCGACGGTCCAGAGCGTGATCGGATGCTGGATGTGATGCACACGCATGAACTGCGCGGGGCGGACGAATCGGTCCTTTTTGAAGGGGTGTTAGATTTTCTCAGCCACGTCAATGGCGTGGGGATTTCGACAGCCGTGTTGACTCGTAATTCACGAGCATCGACGGAAAGGACACTCAAGCGATGGGGGCTATCCTTTTCACAAATCGTGACGCGAGA
Organism: Schlesneria sp.; assembly: GCA_037142165.1. Classification (GTDB taxonomy): domain Bacteria; phylum Planctomycetota; class Planctomycetia; order Planctomycetales; family Planctomycetaceae; genus Schlesneria. The sequence goes on from JBAXBD010000835.1 coordinate 861, forward strand.
AGATGCACCCCCCAAACCCGATCCGGCGGGAGTCAGATTGATTGCTGACCGTTGGGGTCTGCCGGTTCACCAGATCATCGTGATCGGAGACTATCTGTTTGATCTTCAGGCGGGTCAGCGGGCCGGGATGCGAAGTGTCTTATTTGCACCAAATGAAACCCCATCATACGCAAGCGAAGCCGATTTCATCCTTCGAGATTTTCGCGAGGCCGTTGAACTGTTAGACAAACTGGCAACAGGTGACGAATGACTTTCGATCACGATTTTGATGACTATCGCCAACGACGCGTCTTAGTGATGGGACTGGGTTCGTTTGGCGGTGGAATTGGTGCGGTGAAGTTCCTGGTCTCTCGCGGCGCTTTGGTCACAGTGACGGATCTTCGACCGATTGAGAAGCTGACTGATTCGCTGGCGGAACTTAAAGAGACCCCTCCTGATCGACTTGTCCTTGGGCGTCATGATAAGAGCGATTTCCAGTCAGCGGACCTGGTCGTTGTGAATCCGGCAGTGAAGCGCGACTGTCCTTTTCTGAACGAAGCGATCAGCGCCGGGGTTCCGACCACGAGTGAAATGAATCTGTTCTGGAAATGGAATCGGGCAAAGGTCATTGCGGTGACCGGCAGCAACGGCAAATCAACCACGACGGCACTCACATATTCGATTATTGAAAAATACCTGCAACGTCAACCGGGCCGTCGAGCCTGGTTAGGCGGAAACATCGGAACAAGTCTTTTGCCTCTGGTCGATCAAATTCAGCCAGATGATCTGGTGGTGCTCGAATTGAGCAGTTTTCAACTGGCTGACATCAATCGATTACAAGTAAGCCCGCATGTTGCGGTCGTCACCAATTTTGCTCCGAATCATCTCGACTGGCATATTGATCTTGATGATTATCGTCAGGCGAAACAGACAATCCTCCGCTGGCAAACACCGCAGGACACTGGGGTATTGAACGCAGATGATCCCGATGTCAAAAACTGGTCAGTGAATGGTGATCGGCTGGAATTTGGTCTTGATCATCCAGGTGAGCACGGGGTCTTTTTCGAGAATCGTCAGGCGGTCGTTCGTATCAATGGCAGCGAAGTTCGCTGGCCATTGATGGATTGGCTCAAGTTACCGGGCAGGCATAATGTGGCAAATGCGCTCGCGGCGATTGCGGCGTCTATGACCGTTGGCGCCGATGCAGAAAGCGTGCAACGGGGGATCGAGAATTACCAGCCGTTGCCGCATCGCCTGCAATTCATCGCCGAAGTGGCAGGCCGACGTTTTTACAACGACTCCTTAGCAACGACACCCGAATCTGCCGAAGTGGCCTTATCGGCCTTCGACGCTCCGATCGTCCTTTTGGCGGGGGGATACGATAAACACGTTGATCTCAGCCACATGGCGAATGCCATTGCATGCCAGGCCAAAGCGGTTTCTCTGATGGGTCAGACGGCCGTTTCGTTACGTGAAATGATCGAAGGGAATGTGTCTAAAGTCTGTGAGGTGTCATTGCCACAGACCTCGTTTGTTGCGGCCTTCGATTGGGCTGTGGAACATTCTGCACCCGGGGACGTGATCCTCCTTTCGCCAGGTTGCGCCAGCTACGACTGGTTCCGGAATTTTTCGGATCGTGGTGCACAGTTCGCGGAATTGGTCCGGAAGTACGCGGTGGGCCAGCCCCGGCCGGATGATATGACCTGACGAGGTGATGTGTGCGTTGTCAGGGAAGGAGTCGCTTTTGGAAAAGCAATCGGCGAAAAGGGTGCCGAGGTTTTACCGTCTTCGGTAAAGCCGTGCTCGTGGGATGCGTGATCAAACCAAGAAGACACGGCCTTGTCGAGGACTTTGCCTTAGACCAATGTAGCCATCATCGCTCCGCGTGATGAGCATTGTTCGAGAAC
>JBAXBD010000836.1:0-2725 GCA_037142165.1 Schlesneria sp.
GTGTTGGATATATCGCCTGTTTCGGGATGGCTGCGGCAACAGGCATCGTCATGCTGGTCTACCTGAGGGAAGCAGTCGAACTATCAGGGGGACTTGAAAGGATGACTCTTCTCGAACTGAAACAGGCCGTCCTGAATGGGGCTGTCCACCGACTCCGCCCAAAACTGCTGACCGAAGCAACGACGATTCTCGGATTGGCACCCATGCTGTGGAGCGATGGAATTGGTGCGGAGGTCATCCGGCCCATGGCGGCACCGGTCCTTGGCGGAATCCTCATTGCGGACGAAGTGATCGATCTGCTGTTACCGGTACTGTTCTATCGTATCCGCCGTCGCCGCTGGCGGATTTTACATTCGAATTCAACACAAGATCGAAATCCGGACGATGCCGGACGTTCTTGCATTGAAACTGAATCTGGTACGCCCTGAAACGAAAGGTTGGCTTTAATATGTCTGCGAACCATCTGTCACGAGTGACTCCATTGATTCTCATTCTCGGCCTGCTTACCGGTTGCGGTGGGCCGCCTGAGAAAAAGTATATTCCGCAAGCAGACTTGGCGCGAGGCGCCCTGAAAGCGGCCTTGGAACATTGGAAATCTGGGGCCAAACATGGACCCGTCGGGGACTTCAAAGTTCCGGTCGATGTCTTCGACGCCCGATGGCAGAATGGCAAAAAGCTCGAATCGTACGAGATTCTCAGCGAAGTCCCTTCTGACGGACCGAAGATTTTTCTCGTAAAAATGAAGTTGGACGAAGACAAAGCAGAAAACGAGATCAAGTACTTCGTCGTCGGAAAAGATCCGTTACTCGTCTTTCGTGAACAGGATTACAACAAGGCGAGTGGGACAGGGGGTTAGTGCATTGTCTTTAATATGACTCAGGGTGCCACTGTATGACCTTCTTCGGTCACGCAGTGTTCTTTCAATGACAGAGTGAGAAGACACTGCTTTTCCGCAGACTCCAGCGAGGGCTTTGCCTCAGACCAAAGTAGCCGTCTCGCTCCGAGTTTGTCATTTTTTGTAGCGAAGGCTTCCAGCCTCCGTACATTTTTCTCTGCGGCTGGAAGCCGCAGCTAAGGCTTGTGCTACGCCGTTTTCGACTTGCAAAAACTGACAACCTCTCCGCGAGACGATAGCCGAATTGCAGCAGACCTCGGATGGCGATTGAAAGCCCCGATCGATCATAAGGTCAATGGCAATTCGGCTTTCTTCTCGCGGAGCGAGAAGGCTACTTTGGAAGAAATCCTGAAACTGGCAACAATGAGTCAAGTTTCAAACCCGAAAAAGTCCAATGTATTGGCACAGGATCCTCATTCAGTCGTTTGACAAAGCACGAGACCGACCGCGATGCGGCAACTACCGCCGATCCCCGCGACTACGTCACCGCAACCGTGCTAAACCTTACAATCGGCACGTTCGGCAAATCCGGCGCTGGTGGAGTCACCGGCATAACGGACAACTTGGTCTGTGTTTGAGCGGCCCATCGCGGTTTATCCGCAATGTCCTGCATCCCCGGTGGTCGATTCGATTGCGGGGCAGGTCTGTTACGCGAAACGGCCAATTTTGTCGTTGTGATCTCTTAGTTCACGATCGTACGATGAAATAGTCCGATGTTCGGAATCGGGTGTCTTGTGAGTGCGCCGAAACTGAAGCTCAACGGATTGAGCAGCAAGCGGATGCACAAAAGCGGAGTCTGTGAAATGGCCCGAATGAGGTATGCGTGTCTTTTTCTTTGTTCGCTCTCCACCACCATGATCATGGGTGGCGGACCGGTTTTCGCACAGCCACCCGCGAAAAAGCCAATTATCGAACGATCACCGTTACTCAAGGAGCCGACCACTCCTGAAGAAATGTTTGCTGCGGCGATTTTGACGTTCGATCTGGCTCGACCAGATCTGGCCGCCCAGTATCTCGATCAGTTTGACTCGACATCGCCCGATGATTTGATGCTGATCAAGCTTCGTGACAAGCACGGAACCGCCGAATTCTTGAAACTCGCCGCCTCGCCGGAATTGCAACCGCGGTCCACAAAGCTGATGGAGCGCTTGAATGCTGCTGCGAGGAAACAAGCGGAAGACCCCGAGTATGTCGATTCGCTGATCCAGCGTCTGATTGCGGGGCCAGCGGAACGTGACCTGGCGATTGCAGAACTGAAGAATGCTGGAGCACGAGTTGTTCCAGAGATGTTAAAGCAAATGTCCAAACGAGAGATGGTGGACAACCAGGATGCATTCGTCGTCGCTTTCGCAAGAATGGGTCAACAGGTCGTCGCACCCCTCATTGGCGCACTCGATACTCCCGATCCACGAATTCGTGCTGCGGTGATTGATGCACTGGGATGGTTAGACGCCAGCGAGGCAATACCAGGTCTCTGGTCACCTGCGTTCGACGAACAACAGCCTCCCGGCGTACGCTTAGCAGCGCAGCGAGCACTGCAAAAGTTGCTCAAAGGCTCTCCAATGCGGGGAACGCAGATCTCTTCTATCACAGCCTCGAATGAGCTGAAGCGACTCGCGAAGACGCTTTATCGATCGCCGGAATTGCTTCCGGTCAACGAACAGGGTGCCGTTGACCTGTGGGCATGGTCGGACAAAGACGGTACTGTCGTACAACGTTCACTCACGCCCGAGATCGCGTCTCTTTTCCTGTCAACGCGATTCGCACGCCAGTCGCTTGCCCTCTCTCCTGAGCAGCCGGAACCGCAACGGCAAGATACTGCCGTTGCGG
>JBAXBD010000837.1:0-2722 GCA_037142165.1 Schlesneria sp.
CCGTACCGTTGAGGGTGTGATCGGGAGATTCGCCAGCCATTCGGGCCGCAGCGAGTTTACGCAACTCTTCGTAGACGAGCGGCAGCAACTCGGCAGCGGCCTGCTGATTCCCTTTTTGGGCTGCTTCGATGAGGAGGGTGACTTCAGGCATCAAAGGTCCGTTTACAAATGGCAGAGTCTGCTGTGTTCGACCGATATCGTCGTAGCATGGGCTTCAGCCCGTGCAGTTTACAAATGTCGGAGTCTGCCGTGCTTGAACGATCGCAAATCTGCATCATGATCATCAACTCGAATCAAATGGAAAATTCTAAACCAGAGGCGACTTTTTTTCTTCCAAGCGACGCGGGAAATATGACCATACCATAGTCCTCGAGGGGGACACCTTACGATTGAAATGGAAGAAAGTTACCACGAAGGACACGAAGAGCACGAAGATGGAATTCGACGACCTTTCCAATTGCTTGTTAACCGATTGATCGCCTCGGGAATAAAAAATGGTATCAAGCGTTTCGTTCTCTGATTCCTTCGCGCTCTTCGTGCACTTCGTGGTGGATCTCAGGAATTGGAACGTCCTTCGCCAACGCGATGTTGCAGATCTTTTTCCAGGTGGTTTCGTCGATCGGAATACCGAAAGCTTCGCGGCGGGAGCGTTCACGAGATTCAGGCTCGCCGGGCAAAAGGATCTCGTCAAACCCCGTCATCAGGCGACTCGATTTGACGAATTTGCCGAGGGCTTCAATCTCGTTGGTGTAAAACTCGGTACCGCAGAATGCTGCGGGATCGAGTAAAAAGACCATGAAACCATTGGCGACTCGAGCGACACCCGACTTGCTGCAACCCGCCCCGGTCAACGCACCCGCGAACACTTCACAAAACATGGAAAGCGCAAATCCCTTATGGCCTGACATTGGCAGCAACGCACCGGGTGGTTCAGCATAGTACTCTTCGGGACTCGTGGACGGTTCGCCTTGTCCGTTAACAAATAACCCTGGTGCCAGTTGCTCACCCTTGTTCCTGGCGACTTTGATCTTTCCCTCCGCGACCGTACACGTCGACATATCCATTACGAGAGCAGACTCCTCTGATAACGGAGCACCGCCCACAAGCGGATTGGCACTCAGTCGCCGTTCGCAACCGCCGTGCGGCGCAACGAGAACTCCTGCACCATGTGTATTCGTCATCCCGAAGCCGACAAGCCCCGCTTCGGCCGCCATCTCCATGAACTCGCCGACCCGACCAAGATGGCCAGAACAGCGTAACGAGAGAATGCAGGCTCCCTCCTGCTTCGCCTTTTTAATTCCGAGCGTCAACGCCTCGCGGCCAACCACCTGACCAAATCCGAAGTTTCCGCTCACGACCAGAATGCAGGGCTGTTCTCGAATAACTTCCAGATGACCGGTTGGAACGACCCATCCTCGTTCAACCCAGTCAACATATTCGATAATTCTGATTACACCATGAGAATCATGGCCCTTGAGGTTGGCCAGCACCAGCGACTGAGCCACCTGCTGTGCTTCGGCTGAAGGGATCCCACTTCTTTCAAAAATTGCCGTTGTAAATAACGTCAGAGTCTGAGCTTTAATCGTCGGCATCGGTCAATCCTGCGATGTTCTGGGGTCGGGCGTTCAAATTTCAAAATTGGCACGGAGATGATTAGCCAATTCAATGTTGGTTTCCAGCCAATTTTGAAATTTGAACACCCGACCCCCTCTTCGTTATCTCAATAATTCTCGAACCGCTTCCAACTGCTGCCTGAAAGCACTGTCCGTTGCTTCTCGAAGTAGGGTTCGTTTTACGATCTCAGAAATCGAACTTTTAGACACGCCCCCGAACACGCCTGTCAGTTCTTCCAATTTCAGTGGAAGGAGTTCGCGAGTGACGAAAACGGCCGCATCACGTGCACCGTTGTTATGTCGCCCGCGGGCGTTTACCGATTCAGCAGAAGTTTTGAATACTTGGCACACTGCAATAATAACATCTTCCAAAGATATGCGTACTCGCTGCGCAGGCTTCAACCAGTCGTTATCCTTTCCCTCTGCCAGGGATTTTGCCTGGTTTTCTGACTTTGGACGAGTACTAAGCGGATTATCAGGCGGATTGCTCATCCCCGATTCAACAAATCGTTTATATGCAATTCGAGCAGCGGCTTCAGTTCCAGCAAATTCCGCTAACACAGTTCGCCAGTCAAGCCAGTCGGGAGCGTATTGACTATCAAGATAGAACCGATAGCTGCTCCATCGGTATTGAAACGGATCGGAAGTCAATTTTGCACGAACAGGATTGAGATGAACATAACGACTGACTTCCCATGCATGCACATCGCTTTCCACCAGGACCGATTTGAAGCGGCCTTGATAAAGAGGTCCCTCCCTTTCGTGACGTTGATTGAAAAGCGACCCATAACCCCCGTCAAGATCTCGCATCCCTTCCGACAGATTGGGTTCGGGCGTTCGCAAGTAAACATGAAAGTGGTTATCGAGCAATGCAACCGAAAAAACTCGCCAGTGATAACGCATTGCGACACGATCGAATAATCGCCACCAGTGACTTCGATCTTCGTCACTTCGAACGATCTTCATCCGTTCGAGACCTCGCTGCGTGACGTGATGCACACCATTGGCAATATCGATCCGATTTGCACGGGGCATTTTGTTTTCTCGGCGTTACGTTCTGGGGTCGGGCGTTCAAATTTCAAAATTGGCACGGAGATGATTAGCCAATT
>JBAXBD010000838.1:0-2718 GCA_037142165.1 Schlesneria sp.
TTCTCGAACAATGCTCATCACGCGGAGCGATGATGGCTACTTTGGTCTGAGGCAAAGCCTCACTGGAGTCCTCGACAAAGCCGGGGCTTCATGGACTTCTTCGCATGAGGAAGTTGACTTTTTGAGTCAAGTTTCAGGATTTCTTCCAAAGTAGCCGTCATCGCTCCGCGTGATGAGCATGCGTCGAAAACGATTCAAACGTTGCCGACGCATCGGGACAGATATTCCGTTTGAATTTCTGATTTGAGACCATGCGGATTGGAATTTGGTAGGTTCTCGAACAATGCTCATCACGCGGAGCGATGATGGCTACTTTGGTCTGAGGCGAAGCCTCTCTTTAGCTGTTACGTCCCTGCGTCGACGGCATCCGCGTGACACGGGAACTGCCGTCTTCTATGTTACGTCGGTCCTTTTCTGCTGAATGTTCGCCGGTAGGAGTTTCCCATGCTGCGCCGATTTGCTGTGTGTCTGCTGATGTTCGGAACACTTTTGGCCGCCGATGAGCCGACCTCTTTCAAGCTCGCTGCACCCAAGGATTGGTCCGGTGAAACCATCGAACTTCCGCCGGGATTTGCTCCCGATATGAAACTGAAAGGTTATGAGCATATCCGTTTTGCACCGGGAATGATGAAATCGGGGTCCGATACATTCTTCAGCTACGCGTTTGTGTTTGAACTTTCGCCGAAGCCCGAGTTGACGGAAGCGGTTGTCAAAGACGAGTTCCTGAAATACTACCGAGGTCTGTGCAACGCTGTTCTCAATGGAAAGGTTCCGGACGTCGATCCGTCTGAATTCACGGTTGAACTGAAGCAATCGAAACATGATCCCAAACAGCCCCTAAACGAAAAGGGGGCTGATACGCCGACGCAGTACACCGGCAAGATCGACTGGGTCGAACCGTTCGCCACGAAGAAGCGACAAAAACTGAATCTTGAGATTCAGACATGGACAAGGAACGAGCACAATTACATCTTTGCCTGTGTCTCACCTCAGCCAGTCGATGCAGCGATCTGGAAACAGCTCCACACAATTCGCGACGATTATTTGAAAACGCAAACCAAATAATATCACAATCTTGTGCCACTGCTTGACCGTCCCCGGTGAAGCAGTGCTCTTCAGCGTCGATAACAAGAAAACGTGACGAATGTGAATCATGGACGAGTTTTTCAGATTCATGACTCGTTTCTTCCACGGCTGGCGACGGAAGATTGGTTTCGTAGCGCTAGTAATGGCGTGTGCCTTTATGGGGCTTTGGATTCGAAGCCAAAGCGTATTTGACCACGTCTATTTCCCTCTGGGAAACCGCAAATGTGACAGCTTGGCTTCTTGTGAAGGCAAGATTAGCTGGAGCAGAAGAGACGAAGTGGAATCATATGAAATGCCTCCCTATCCAGTTTGGGCCAGAATTACGCTTGATGTTGCAGGCGAGCCCGCAAACAAAAGTGAGGACGACGGATTGCGATGGCATTGGAAGCTGTGCGGCTTCGGTGTTTATGATTGGGCCAACGAGCCAGTGAGAGCGATTGAGATTCCGCACTGGTCTGTCGTCATACCGCTGACCGCTCTCTCTGCGTATTTACTGCTTACAAAGCCGCGCCAATCGACTCAAAAGAAAACGGATCAACTCGTTTCAGACGAGGGTGTTTGAATCATGCTCGATTTCTTCAAAGGGTGGCGTCGAAAAGTCGGGGCGTTGACGCTGGTGATAGCGTGTGTATTTGCTGCGGGGTGGCTGCGAAGTCTACATTCGAGAGAATTCATTTTCATTGAATTCGAAATTCCCATTGGCGGACGCATTAATGTCTATAGCAGTGCCAACCAGTTGGACATTCTTCTTCAGCGAAGTACGGGGTGGTATCTTGATTTCGGCAAAGCAGATCCTGTCGTAACGCTGAAAGCCCTCAATGGTGTCTGGTTCTTCGATATCCAAAAAATCGAGGAAGAAATCGTGGATGGCGTGCTACAAGTTTCACCTGGCTACGAGGTGAGAATTTACTTCTACGTGATCGTTATCCCGCTGACACTGCTTTCCGCATACCTGCTGCTCACCAAGCCCCGACCGACGAAGCGATTATCATCCGAATCACAAGCAGCACCTTCAGCCACCCCCGAGAAGTCTCATAAATCGCCCGATTGAAACGGCCGGACGCGCAATGCAATCGAACAAAGAGACACTGGCCCTTACTCACGATCCTGCTCAGGCTCGGCCCAGATGTTGGCGTTGCCTTCACCATCGATTTCAACGTGGATCGTGCTGGCCCGGCAACAGACTGGACAATCTTCGACATACGTTTGATGTACGCCTTCTGTCAGGTCCAGTGGAATGACAATCTCTTCACCACAGGCATCACAGATGTAACTCGATTCCTTCTGAGAGGTCTCTGAATTCACGCCCGATGAGAGGTCCTCATTCAACTGCGATAAATCGCGTCCTGATCCGAGTAATTCACAGGCCCATAACATCACGGAAAGTGGCTCGGCGTCAGCCAGTCGATGATCATTTCCCACTTCCATCAGCGTCGCAACGCTGAGCTTTGCCAACTCTTCGGAATCGGCAAAGGGGATCACATCATCGGCGCGGCTATGCAGAATCACGGTGTCCGGTCTGACCCTCGTTGCCGTTCCCCAGTTCTTCCAAGCCGGGCAGAGTAGGACAAGTTTGGCATTGCCACTGTGAATGTTCATCGCAACCGCCCCGCCACGGCTCGATCCCACGAC
>JBAXBD010000839.1:0-2707 GCA_037142165.1 Schlesneria sp.
TCATGCAACAATTCCATCGAATGAGTCGCTTCCGTCGCCAGGTGCTTCGCTAACAGTCCATCGTCGGCAAGCTGAATACGGGTTAAATCGTCGGCCAGTTCGCTGGCGTCCTGGCAGCCCGACAGAAAAAGGCCGACGTGAGCCTGTTCAATTCCTGATTGAACCGATCTGGCTGACCCCGACGACTTTTTGCGAGACCGCGCCGAGCACGTCACGGAACACCAATCACCGCGCCAAGTTTTTGGTACGATGCAAAGGACCACAAATTCCCTGTCCCCTTCCAGGGAAACACCCGACGAAGGCCGCAACTTGTAGAAGACGCCATATCCCCGGTTTACCGTTCCGCTGGCAAGGACCAGGTTTTTCGGAGCGACACGCTCGTAACGATTCGATTCCAGTTTTCGACTGGCTGATGTTTTTGAGGCATTCAACGAAATCAACGCGTAGGAAACTCTCGCTTCACCCGAAACAACATCGGTACTCTCGGTGTTGTCTGTCACCTCAATCCGATCACCGGATGCCGTACTCTCCAGAGTGGTGTTCGGCAGAAAGTCCAGGACCTTCAATCGCAGGCCGGGGCTGGCGATCAAATAGATAAAATCTTCGATACTCGATTCGTCACCCTCGACGAAGCCCGCTGAGATTCGGAATCGGGCTTCGATCACTTTCATCGTCGGATGTGCTTTCGCACATTTTTCAGGAGTGACGTCGCGGCATTCGATTTTGCTCGGGATATCGAAAATCACCTTGTTGTCCGACGCGTGAACAGCGTCGGAGGCGATTCCAAAAACCCCAACAGTGACGAACACCCATCCGGTGAAAGCAATCCGTTGCTTCGCAAACATACAATCTCACTTTCGGTCGAGTGCCGTCGCATGCGGTTTGCCAGGCGTTTCCGCTCCGTAAACAAAAGGAACTTTGACAGCAATTCTGACGTCGAGTTCCTCGGGAGACTTCCGACAATTCTGGGGATGCTATCAACCGAGCCTGTTACGTCAATATCGTCCCGACGTCAATCACTTTGCAGCTTGTGCCGCGTCAATACAGAACAGATGTTTTTCACCCCGAATCAGGATGCGGTTTGAGACCGGAACTGGGGAACCGATCACCGATTCAGCCATATCGTTTTCCGACAACAAATCGAATTTGTCGTCTGCAATACTGGCAACAAAGACAACACCATCTTCACGAGGGGCGAACAGCTTGTCTCCCGCGATTAATGGTGATGCGTAATAGTTTGTGCGATGCTTGGGAAAAGCTCCCTCCCACACCGTCTTGCCCGTGGCCGGGTCAATACTCACCACTTCGCCCCGGTCTCGAACGAGGATCACTCGACCCTTGTACGCGGCGGGAGTCGGGACGAACGTCCCAATATCAGTTCGTTCCCAGACGTGATTCGTCTGAGTGACATCGCCGTTTCCCGTTAGCCGAATGCCGAACAGTCGCGGAATTCCTCGATCGTTTCGACCGTAGGCAATCACAGCCATGTCACCAACGATGACAGGAGTCGCAATCGCCGGCCACAGCTTGTTCGCACCTGGATTGAAGTTGCCGCAGGACCAGGTCACCTGACCGTCGGTCGCATTATGAATCGTCAGATGTTCGGCTCCCCAGACCAGGACCGATTCTTTCCCCTGGTACTGAATCACCAGAGGAGTCGAATAGCCGTGGTCACATTCCTGTGGGGTCGAGTAATTTCGAGCGACCTTCCAGACAATCTCGCCCGATTGCTTGTCGAACGCCGCCAGCCAGGATTCCCCTTCATGCATACGGGCCATAATCACATATTTTTCAGTCAGCACGGGAGAAATGCCGTGATCCCAATACAACGTGTCTTTTCCGAATCTCTCGACAAGGTCAGTCTTCCATCGCACGGTTCCGTCGAGGTTCACGGCAGCAAATGTGCCGCTCTTGTAGAAGACATAAACCGCCGACCCATCCGTAACCGGCGACGCATTACTGCCTGACCCGTTGCGATGCTTTCCCGGATTCTCTTTGCCAAAGAGGGCCCGCCATTTCTCTTTGCCGTCAAAGTCATAGCAAAGCAATGCGTCATTTCCGTCGGCGGAGGATGTGACGAAAATCATCCCGTTAAGAAAAACAGGAGTTGAACAACCCTTGCCGGGCAATTCCGTGCGCCATAGGTATTGGTCCGCACCGAACTTCACGGGAAATTTTCCCTGCTCAACACTCCCGTTCCCCAGCGGACCTCGCCACGAACGCCAATCCAGTAACTCTGCAGAGAACACCGATTGGACAGAGAAGAAGATCAGGCAAGCGACCGGAATGAGACGTTTTTTGAGCATCACAACTATACTCCTTGAATCGTATTTGCATGGGAAGTTACGTAAGGGCCAGTATACAAAGTCGGGTATCAATATTCGTGAAACACGTGAGCAGATTCCGCTCGGTTTGCTCAAATTGTCGGTGGAAACGCAGACAGTCAAACGGCAATAGAAATTGCTCGTCGTATCCTTCACGAAAGGCTCGTTTCCGGGTAGGCTAATCGGCTCATCCCACAACAATCAGATGCCTGCCTGCAAGCAGTCACCGTCAGTTTCTTCAGAAGGATTTCTGCACATGTCAACGTCGCGACAGACAACTCGTCGTCAGTTTCTTAAAGGGATCGCTGCCGCAGGATCTGCCAGCATCCTGCTTCCGTCTTCCAATCGGGCTTTCGGTTTTCAGGCATCGAGCGAGCGACCGG
>JBAXBD010000840.1:0-2703 GCA_037142165.1 Schlesneria sp.
GCAGACCTGCAATCACGTCAGAGAAGTTTGATCGATGTCAAATATCTCGAACAGTGGCTGGCAAAATCCAATCGAACACCTCGGTTATCGTTTGAGTCCATCGTCACTCAAGTTGCTGATGAGTTCGGGGTCGAGGCGAATGACATTCGATCGCGGTCACGTCAACAAGGTTTAGCGGTTCCCAGGCAGTGCGCGATGTGGCTCGCTCGGGAACTGACAGGTCGACCGCTCGAACAAATTGGACAGTACTTTGATCGATCACACACGACCGTCTCGCACAGCCTGACGAAGCTCAACGAGTTAATTCCGAGCGCCCCTTCGTTACGGCAACAGCTTCAAAAGCTGCGTCAGCAACTCAAAGAATTACCGCTCGAAGACTGTGCATAACCTGTGGATGAATCCGAACAAAACAATCGAGTTATGAACAACTGGGGCGGTGTTCAATTACTCGTCGATGATAACACTGCCTGAATTCGACAGTTTTCCACATGGTTGTCGGTATCCTGTCGTCCAGCAATCAACAGCCTCAAAATGTGGACTCAATGCCGCAACTTGCTGTCTGATTTCAACTTGGAATTCAGGGCGAATCGACAATCCACAATTTTGAGGCCCCTCTAATAAGACTTCTACGAGAGATTATTTAATAAGGAAGAGAGGAACAAAGAAGAGACCTTGATGATTTCAAACTCGATCCAGGGCTCGGTCGATCCTTCGCAAGGAGCGTTCACGGCCCAGGATGGCCAATGCATCAAACAGTCCCACGCCAACCGACTTTCCCGTCACCGCGACCCGCAAGGCGTGAACGATTTGGCCGATCTTGATTCCACTCGTTTCCACAAAGTGATGGACCAGTTTGTCGAGCGTCACCGCATCAAACGGAGTGACCGTCGTCAGTTGCTCGCGAACTGATTTTAGCAATCCGACCGCTTCTGGAGCATCACGAAGCCGTTGCTGGAACGGTTTTTCATCGAAAGTCATGGCTTCGTCATCAACGAAGAATTCTTTGTAATCGAGAATATCGCTGAAGACGCGTAATCGATCTGCCACGGCCGAGATCACCTTACCGACAATCTCTCGAGTTGAATCATCGACATCGCCGGGAACCAGTCTGGCTTGCGTCAGGAAGGGAAGACACCCGGTGATCTTGTCGGTGAGTGGAAGCTGGTTCATCCAGTGCTGCTGGTAGCTTTGTAGCTTCTCAGGATCGAAGCCAGCGGGAGCTTTGACGATCCGTTCCAGAGTGAAATTCTTAATCACTTCTTCGAGCGACAGAAATTCCGTTGTTCCATCCAAGGACCAGCCAAGCCGCGACAGGGCGTTCAATATTCCTGACGGCAGGTATCCCAGTCGTTCGTAGTACTCAACCATCACGGGATTCAGCGTTTTGGAATCGCCCAGTCGCAATTGAGGAAAGACCTCATCCGCTCGGTCGAACATCTTTTTAAGCTGCGGACTGTTTCGAAGTTTTTCAACGTCACGTTTGCTCAGTTTTTTTGTCGAGCCAGGAGCTGTGATGAAGGGAATATGAGCAAAGACCGGCAACGGATTTCCGAGGGCCGTGTGAATCAAGGCTTGGACCGGCGTATTGGCCAGATGTTCTTCAGCTCGGATGACATGAGTGATCTTCATCTGCGAGTCGTCAACAACAGTGGCAAAGTTATAAAGGAACGAACCGTTGCTTCGCATGATGACCGGGTCAGGCATCAGCGAACAGTCCCATTCGACATGGCCACGCACGGCATCATCGATGGCAATCTTCTGGTCGCGTGGGATCAGGAATCGGACGACAAACGGTTTTCCGCTGGCTTCAAGCTGCGACCGTTCAGAGTCTGACAGTTCCAGCGATCGACGAATATTGACGTATGTTTTTTTCGCCGCTTCCGCCTGTTTACGATCTTCAGCGATTACTTCCGGAGCGTCAAAATCCTTGAACGCCTTTCCTTCTGCCAGAAGTTTGTCGACGGCAGCCTGATACAACGGAGTCCGCTGCGACTGGTAGTAGGGTTCATACGGACCGCCGACTTTTGGTCCTTCATCCCAGTTCAGTCCCAGCCATTCAAACGCTCGAAAAATCGGTCCCAGAGCCGCTTCGACGTTACGTTCCTGATCGGTATCGTCAATCCGAAGGATGAAAACCCCGCCGGTATGACGAGCCCACAACCAGGCAAATAGTGCAGTCCGCATCCCTCCAATATGCATGTAACCGGTGGGACTGGGAGCAAATCGAGTTCGAACAGGCGTGGTCATGGACGATGATTTTCAACGTGAGAGGTAACTTGGAACTTGAACGGTTTGTAACGCCATTGAGTGCAACCAGCACGGATCTTCGCTCGCCGCCCCTGTTTCTTCTATGGCAACTCAATTTGAAGTCATGGGGAACCGAACGTTTGGGTAATGAAACAGGTCTTGTTGTGTTAATTGGTGTCGATACCTGCGGTAATCTTCACGGTACACAATCGAACCCGTCGATTCTCAAAAAGGGATGGATCTGAGATTTTGACATAAAACATTTAATAGTATTTAGTTACGTCATTTGAATGGATTCGGCAAGAGTTTTTTATTCGTCAATTCATGTTTGAGATTCTAAGCTTCGGAGACCCTTTGCCGCGAGCATCGCGGCGAAAATTCGTCTCCTCGGTTTTGCTGTCTGAGGTTACAATTCGCGTCCCATGCTGACTTCGTTCCTGATCGCCGTGTCGATTT
>JBAXBD010000841.1:0-2702 GCA_037142165.1 Schlesneria sp.
AACATTCGATGTTTTTAAAAATTCCTCTTGAAAAGAAACACAGCCGCTACTGCGACGCAAGTAGGCGATGCAGAAACAACACATCCGTTCATTGATTGAGGGATTTCTCCAATCGAGTGATCCATTACAAGAACAACTGAATTTGGTACTGCAACGTGAATTTGCTTATGCATTATAGATTTCTCAGCTTTCGAGCAATTGCAAGTCCCTGGTCACGGCTACAGTCGATGCAATGCGGATAGAGTTACTGAGTGCGGGGACACAGCACGTCGCGTGCAGTGAGCGTTTCCGGTTGCGGAAGTATTGTACTTTAACTCGCTTCTGGTGCGACGGTTACGGCGGAAGTTCGTCTGAAGATTGCCAGGATGCCGCAGCAATTGAAGTCAGCCAAATCACGGACATGCTGTCCCCATGGATACGTATTTTCATGGGACGAACCTCCCTGGTTTCATCAGAAACCAAGCCGTTTGATCCCGAATAGATGTGTGAGTACCTGTCCGTCCGATCGGCCCGCAACTCGAGAATTGCAGAGGCGAGGGATCTCCCTCAGCCTCGGGCTCAGAGAATCAACCACCGGTTCGCACAGGCGGCGGAAGGGACAGGGGAAATCCGACCGAAGCCGACGGCGAGGAGAATCAACACCACCGGACTGGAAAACATTTTCTGCTTCTCATCGGCTTGACAATCCCTTCTTCATAGATGTCCCCATGGTTTGCCCGTACGAAACTTGCATTCGCTACAATCCTCCGGCTTGTTCTGGCGCTCTGTGTCCCCGTGGTCTTGGTTTGACGTCCGCTGTGTGCCCGATGTTTGTGGTTGGTTTCCCCGAAGTCTCATTTGTCTCTATGACGATTGAGCCATTTCCCCCAGTAGCTTCCGAAGAACTTGCCGCCTCGATTGATCGTCTCGGTCTGAACAACGTCTTCTGATTCTAAGTCGACGATTTCCATTTCGACCCTGAAGCGATACGCATGGCTTTTGCCGATGTGAGAATCAATTCCCTCGTCGCCAAGGGACCACAATAGACGCTCTAAAAAGCCGTTGAGCGTCTCTTCTGCGAGCAACATTGCCGATTCACGATCCTCGGCGGAAAGTTTTGCCACGCCGTCGTAATACCTTCGACGAATCGTTCCCAATTTTTCTCGAGCTTCGTCTGATTCAATCAGCTTTCGAGACGCTCGAAGCGACGAATTGCGAAGCCAAAAAATGAAATGGCCGAACAGATCGACTAATTCCTCGTGTCGACTTCGTTGGTCCGCGGGGAATTGCGATGGTTCTTGTTCAAAAGAGAGGGGTCCAATCATGGATTTGTCCTATGAAGTGGGAAGTAATCCCATGGGTGCCGTTTCTTACTCAAATCGATCAGTTCTTGAAGTGCCGAATTCGGAGCATTCGTGGTCTGCCGAAGAATTCGGATTTCACTTGCTAAAAGATCACGCGCACTTGTAGTGGCCGTCCTTAGATACTGTGCTGCCGAGACCGCTTCGTGTTCTTCAATCGGAAGTCGAATAGCAGGTTCGTTTCCTACCTTGTTCTTAACATTGAAATCACCGACCAGAGATTCTGCTTCTCTAGACTGCGGGGCGTGGTTGACCTGCGTACCCGCGACGGGATTTTTACGCAGGTCCTTTGCCAATCCGACGTCGTAGAGATTCTTGTTTGGAGCATAATTGGCCGTTACTTTCCCATCCGGAATTATGATTTCCTCCAAACAGGGATTGGCGTTATGAACCAAGATGCCAGCAGAGGTCACTTCGTAAACATGTTCTCCGAAGACTTCGATATTATAGACGGGAACAGGCTGATTGTGAAACTTGATTGATTCAACGGTGACCACCCCACCCTGCGAAACCATTTGTTCGCTTACGGTAAACTTGCCGAGGGGAACCCAATCTTGTTGATCGTGTGACCATACCGGATGGATTGTCGTCCCTTCGACAACGTCGCCGCTGGAAACCGTGACTGCGACTGTCGTTTCGACTTGTCGGGTGACAAAGCGACCGATCACGACGTTCCCCTCGCCTGAAGCTAAGGGCGGACACGGCTCGATTGAGACGACACGTGCGACTCCGTTGATTTCGAGTTCATCGGAGAACACTGGAATGAGTTTTCCGACAGACAGTTCCCGTGCTGAAGCCCACGAACGTGGCCGAAGGAGTTCCACGTCGACCAGTTGCCCATTTCGTCGCGAAACCACAAAGGTTAGATTTAACCAACTGTCGGATTCCGGTTCTGGAAGACTGTCATCGTATTCGTCAGAGTTCGGATTCTGCGCCGTTACTCGGGAACCAAGGGGGACGGATTGGATGGGAATCTGCATCGACTGCGGCAGTTCGACTACGGTTTTCTGTCGCGGACGACTCGTATGATCAACAGATGATTCGGACCAAGAATTGTTGACACGTTTCTTGCTCGCTTCGAATTGAAACTCGTCATCGGGCACGGAAGAGACATTTACCAGCGTTCCTGCGACGAAACAGCCGTCTGTACCAAGACAATTTGTTGACGTTGACTTGCCTAATTGACCCGGGGCCGGTGCGTTTGCCAGTTGCTTGAATGCGGCGGCGTTGCCAGCCAGGCCGAATGCACCACCCGAAATTTTCATCCCCGTTTGAAGTGTGAGTCCCCCTTCTTTGTAGGCCTCGACGGTTCCTGTCAAAACTCCTGTCGCATTACCCGCCGCGTCAAACGCTGTCATCGCC
>JBAXBD010000842.1:0-2699 GCA_037142165.1 Schlesneria sp.
GAGCAACTCTCGCCGGTTTTTTCAGCCTGGATGGTAAAGAATCTGCCCCCCAACAAGCCTGATAAGTACCAGATCGTCTCTGCGAAAAAACTCAATGGTGACGATTGGGTGATCACTTCCAAAATGAAAATCGGTGAAAACGAAGTCGACATTCCGATCGTGATCAAGGTCTTCTGGGCGGATGATACTCCTGTCATGTCATTGACTGATTTAACGATTCCGGGAATGGGAACTTTCACCGCTCGCGTCATGTTTTTTGGTGATCGCTATGCGGGAACATGGCAGCACGGTGAAAAGGGTGGACACATGTGGGGAATCGTTGAAAAAACCGCTCCCAAACCTTGAATCAACCCTGATGAAACTCAAATTAAAAAATTGATCGGTTGCCAGATCGCTCGTGCTGGGCTTTCGGAGTCTGGGCAGCTATCTTCATGGTCTCAATTTTCGGGAAGAGGGCTTAGTTTGCGACTGCGCCATCAATTTTTCCTTTGACGTGTTTTAAGACAGGAATTTCTGGAAATGCAATCTGTGGCTTACTGGACTCGATGTCTGATTTTTGTGTTGGTATTCACGATTGGTTGCAATTCCAAAACGTCGACATCCACCGTGTCAACCGAAGAGGGGGACGCAAATGCCTCTACGGAAAGCGCCAGCAAATCAAAGAAGAGCGTGATTCCCGTAAAGCGAGATGTCAAAACGATCGAAGGAAATTGGGTCGTTGTCGTGACGAATCAACGCAAAGACAACTATCGATGGATGATAAAACTTTCACGCGGTGC
Organism: Schlesneria sp.; assembly: GCA_037142165.1. Lineage (GTDB taxonomy): Bacteria > Planctomycetota > Planctomycetia > Planctomycetales > Planctomycetaceae > Schlesneria. Next base: position 780 of record JBAXBD010000842.1, read on the forward strand.
CGACGGGCAATTCCAAGGTGAGATGCTGGACACAAGCCGCGACCAGGACCAGAACGATAAAACCCAACTCGTTAAGACGGATGTTCAAGGCGATTCAATCAAGCTGTACTTTAAAACGCTCCATGGGACATTCGACTTCGAGGGATCGTTTCAACAGGGCTTTATTCGGGGTAACATCCGATCAAACCCGACTGAAGTCCTGCTCACCCGACTTCTACCCACCGATGAAAAAACGCTCGAACGCTTCGCCCCCATAGGTAGTCCACCCGCAACCAACATTTTTGAGGAGTTGGGAAAAGGGAAGGACACCAAACCCGAGGATATCTTTAAAGCAGCGCGAGAAAATCGAACGAGTCCTATTGCACAGGACGCTTTTGTAAGTCTGATACAGGGTCATATTCCGGCCGGATTCGACGAAGTAAAACTGAAGGAAGTGATCCAGAACTATCTCTCGGCAGCAGCGATTTGGGGTGAGCGTTGGGTTGCTCGTGCTGAAATGGTTACTGCCGTCGGTTTAATCAATGGACGTCAGTTTACCAAGATGGGCGTCGAGCATCTCAGTGCTGCCGAACAAAAACTTGGCGACGACCGAGCAGCGTTAAGCGATGCACTCACCTCGTTCCGCGAAGCCGCGAATGTGATTTTGAGAACGCAGGACATTACTTCCTCGACGTCGACGGATGAAACCAAAGCCGCTGCGTTTACCGAATTGACACAGTTGCTTACGAAGCAGAAATATAATCCAGAGATTCTGTCCGCACTGGCCGCGCATGCGGAACGAACTGGACAAATTGATCTTGCGATCAATTACCTGTCGGATGTTGTATCGATTCCGATGCTGGAACCGACCATGCTGCGATTGCGGGCTGGCCAACCACCCGACACCCCCACGCCATCGGAATCACTTAAAAAACTGTGGGCACAGAAGAATGGAAGTGAGGACGGATTTCTGCAATTTGTCGACGACTACTATCGGACGAAAATTGGGGAATATCTCGCCGAAATCAACGAGATGATGCCCGCACTACCTGCAACCAGCAAAGGAACCAAGCGAGTCCTTGTCGAGTTATTTACTGGTATGCAATCTCCTCAGAGCGTCTGCGCCGACTTGACGATGTCAGCTCTTGGAAAGACGTACGCACCGGATGACGTGATCATCATACGACATCACCAGCATATTCCTGGCCCGGACGGAATGGTCAATCAGGATTCCGAAGAACGGGGTGCCTATTACGATACTGGTTCGACACCAATTATCGTTGTGAACGGGATGCCGGTGGATCCCCGTTATTATTCCGGACCAATTCAAATGGCCGCTCAGGCATACGCAATATTGCGGAAGAATATCATTGACCCCCAGTTCATGGAGAAAACCGATATATCCATCGAATTGACCGCAGCCGTAACGGAAGGACAACTGAATATTTCGGCGGCAGCAACAGGCATCCCTGAAGACATCCTTCCTTCATGTCGATTGCGACTGGCAATCGTTGAAAATGAAGTTCACACGATTATCCCAATGGGTTCGAATGGGATACGTGATCATGAGTTTCTCGTTCGTGATATGTTAGGTGTTGCCAAGGGAATTCCTCCTAAGAAAGGCGAGCTGAAGTATTCTGCTTCGATCCCGCTGGCAGACCTGCAACAACATCTTGTCGACTACATTCAGCGCTACGAAGCTGGGCGTCGGATCGAGTTTCCGGCCGAGATGAAGCCGCCAATCAAAGGGGCCTTATCTCTGGTCGCGTGGGTTCAAAACGATAAGACGGATCAACAGTCGAAATTCAAGCTTGTCTTACAGAGTGCCTTGATTCCGATTGAGGGGGATTTGAAAATCGGAACAGCAAATTCCCAAACCCCGCCGACTGATGCTGTGCCAGAAAAGACGGCCGGTAAAAAAGATGCTGCGACGTCAGAGGG
>JBAXBD010000843.1:0-2690 GCA_037142165.1 Schlesneria sp.
GTTTCTTTGACCAAAGCATCGAAATCGGACTCGTTATCGAATCCGAACAGACTGAGCTTAAAGCCATTCTGCCCTTCCGCCTTGCCGTGACAGCCCCCGGCATTACAACGAGCCTTGGTCAGCACGGGCTGAACTTCATACCGAAAAGAAACGGGTACTGGTTGTTTTAGTCCGGTGACCGTAACGGGCACCGATAGTTGATAGTCTCCATCAGTCACGGTCAGTTCCGTTATTCCTTCAGACAAAGGAATGACCCGACCGCCGGTCTCAATCGTGATAATTGCCGGTTCAGCGACGAGATACCTGGCTTTTCGCGTGAGATCGAACCTCTGCGAACCAACCTGATTTGTGACGAGCAGTTGCTGAGAAGACTCAGGACGATCGAGCGCGATCGTTAACGGGCTGACCGTAAACTGGGCGAAGACCAGGCCTGGCCAGAGGTAGCCAAACCAGCAGCAAAGCCAGCAGAATCTTGGAGCAACGCTCATAAGGGACATCGGACCATTGGATTCGGGGGAATCTCGAACCAAAAACGCATCAACGAAATTCTATGATTAATCGGTGTGGATGTACAAGAACGGCATCGAATGGAAATCGTGGATCAACATTTTGGACACCTGGGGAGGGGGTGACCTTGAAGAATGAATGAAACGACCCCCGCCAAAAAAATGGGGTTCAAGGCCGTTCTTAACGAAGTTATCGCGAGTCCAACTGAGGCGAATGAATGTCAACTTACGATGGAGAAACCTGAAGAATGTATCCCATAGATTTTGTTGCAGCGATGATCGAGGAGGGACGAAACGAAGACGTCGTTCAGATGTTGAAGGACTTTTCCGATAAATTGCACGAAACGAAGACGCAGGAGCATAGGCCCGCTTACAATTTTGCGATGAAGTTCTTGATATCAGTTATGGGAGAACTTCGCCATGTTACGGATTGGAATTCATTGTTGGACAACAGGATTTTGAGCGTCTGGAAGGAACTCGGTTTTTTTGGTATCGATTGGGAGTTGATACAGGAAAATGCCGCTGAGGACGAATAACTAATGCTTGAGCTTTCGCCACCGAGTTACATCGGAGTCTTTTCTTGTTGAACGACAAACAGGTCGGTGACGAAACCTCAACGTAGGCAGGCGTATTACGTACGCCCGAACCTCCGTCCAAAGCCTTGGGTTGGTCGCCTTGCGATCTACCCTGGGTGTGCGGACACAAAATGGTCTTACTCCAACGGAGTTATATCATTCTTCGGTTGACCAAAATCCGTGAATTTCAAATGGATGATCACAAACGCAAATGGGAGAAAGACTTCCCCAAAGATGATGACTTGCTCCAGGAGATTGCGGGCCTGTTATCCGTTCATGTCGCGGACAGACCGAACTCAGTTCATGCGTCATTTGTGGACGACAAGATTGATCCCGATGGGGCGAAGCAGAAGATTCGTTCGATTTACGGTAGCATGGGATCCTTCAATAACCTGATTTTTCTCGGACCAAATCGTATTCCCTTGCGTCAAGAAAATGAACAACTCGACCGAATGCGCGCATGTCTATTTGCCGGATATCAAATTTTACGAGCATCTTCAAAACATTGAAAACCGTTGTTGGCCTTCCTGTTGACAGCCGACGCTTGTGCGTATATTATTCTTGTCGCTTTTTATTAACATCATAAACTTTTATGCTTTTCTCATAGTGGCAATTTCCTTGGTTCTCTTCGAGGAGCGAAGCGGCGAGAACGTCGTTAAGGATAAATGGAGAGTAGACAAATCAAGAAAACTTTAAGGATTCACATTCCAGTTTCGCCTTGGAACAAAAGCGGGACTTGTACGCTGATGCTCAAGGTCAGATCCTGCTTTGTGAATTACGACAACGATTCGGTTCTTTGACAACTTGGAATCAAATTCACTCGGGGCATCCGTTTGAAGCGGCCTGCGGGCCGAAACGGCAGAAAGTATGTTCAAGAAAGATTAGCAGAATCGATGAGTCACAGGTGATTCTAGATCTGGTTCAATCACCATTTTCTGCCGTTTCGTCTCGTCTGGAGGGAATCGTGAGATTCGAAGTCGATCGAACTGCGTCGAACTCGATCGAACTCGATTGAACTCGATTGAACTCGATCGAACTCGGGCGCGACGAAAAAATGACTAAAACCCTATGAATTACGAGGAATGGTCGAAGTCGATCGAACTTGATCGAACTTTGACATCAATTTTCCTGGCAATTCGATTTCAGTGGAATACAGAAGAAGATTTAGAAACAGAAGGACACGAACGTAACGCTATGAAGAGGAGGGCGGCGATAAAGTCGAACAAAGTTGGCCAACTTGTTTTGATGTTTCGGTGGGACTTCGAAGACTTGTCCTCACCCTACACTGGCATTGGGAATTCGGTCAGGCCCCATAGTTGCGCAAACAACTCCCATCGTTGCGCAAATCCCTTCATCTTCGAATTGCAGTGCCATACGGGATCGGCGGGAAGCCGTTGCGATGGTCCTAATCAACGCGCGAATGATAAACCTACTCTCAACCCGTCTTGCGGCACATAAAAAAACGGCTGCGCCGGTCGGCGGCTGGAAGCCGCCGCTACGGCTTCGCAAGAGTTGCTCACCATAGTTGCGCAAGCTTTCAGATGTCTGAAAAGTCGAAAAACGGCTGTTTTCCCCCATAGTTGCGCAAGTTCTTGGGATAATGTTGTGA
>JBAXBD010000844.1:0-2690 GCA_037142165.1 Schlesneria sp.
CATTGCCAGACCTCCGGCGGCGAGCAACAGCGTCGGCGGAGCAGGAAGTGACATTATACTTTGATCTTTCGATAGACGAACCCGCAGACAACCAATGCTGCAATACACGAAGCTTTCAAAGCAAACAGCGGCCACGGACGCCACCATGCTCCGCTAAAAACCTCCCAGACGTCCGAGAAGCCGAACAATACGAACCAGACGGAAGCAATCGAACCAAGTCGTCGATACCTCCCACTGAGTCGACTCTTCCTGAAAACGAGAACGCCGACAATCATCCAGAAGACTGCTTCGAGACTATTGAAAATCGCGAGACCGTCCATCAACGTTTCCCTTTTTAGCATCCATTCGATAATCCTTCTTTTACTTGTTTGACTCGTGATTGGATATTCGTCTCGATTCAGGCTTGTGTCGAGTCTGGGAAAATTCGTGATCCAGTCCCGTGCATCGAGCGTTACGCAGGGTGTCGGGTCCTGAATTGGCATGACAAATCGTAGGACTCGAACATTTCCATGACGACTTCGAGTATGTTTCTGATCATTGATTCTGCCGTTTTCACTTGGGTTCATTGAACACCCCTGGAACAATGAGGAGCTTCGAGTGAGCAGACTTCGGCTGAAAATTGGGCCCGTGGTTCAGAATGCGGAAGACGTGAAACAACGCGTCGAGCGAGAATTGCCTCAACATACAGGTTGGGTGAGTCTGGCTGCGGGGGTCGCAACGGCGGCCCGGGAAGCAGAACACGTTGCCCAGCGTCTTCGTCGTCCCTTCGGTCTGCATCGCTTGCCGGCGGCGTTTCTTGCGCTGGCACTGATCCTGCTGTTCATCTGGATTTACATCCTGTTCTTTCGCACGACGACTTTGAAAATCGCGCTACCAGACCGAGATTTTCGTGATCTTAAATCACGAATGTCACAGGACAATCGAGTCCAGATTCAATTTGAGGAAGACATTGTTCCCGGCTCCCGAGAAGCGATCGAGAAAGTTGAACGTGGAGAAGCGGACTTGGGATTCGTTCAGGGGGGGCTGGAAATTCCAGTCGATTTGCCGCGACTTGAAACACCCAATCCCGAATTGGTTCTCTGGTTCGTTCGAGACTCCATCACCGACCTGGGATCGGTTCGAAGAATTCTGACTTCCACCGAAGGGGCGGGAAGTCACACCGTCGCCTTAAGTTTCCTGGAGGCGTGGAAGCTCAAAGGAAAAGTCACCTTTGTCCATGACTGGAAACAATTGACCGATGAAGATCGCTATGTGATACCTGACGACATCGATGCTGTTTTTGCCGTGAAAGATCCTTCAGACCCGAAAGCGCTTGTGGCAGCAGAGCGTCTGGCAGAAGCAGGATTTCGGCTTGCTTCGCCCGACATCGGAGCACGTGTTGCGCAACTGGATTACCTCAGTTCTCATGTCGTTCCCCCCGGCTACCTGCGCAGCATTCCGCCATTTCCTTCCCAGGCCGTTTCCACCTACAGCGTGAAGACCTATCTCATCGCCAGAAAACGAATGACGCCAAGAATGCTGTCCGCTGCAAGCCATCTGCTGGACGGCCAACCCGCTTCCATGTCCGATGGCCGTTACGAGCCGAACCTGGACAAAGCGAGCGAGCTGTTTCAGGGGGTGGATGCGTTTCTGGGAATCATTATCAATCTTGTCCTCGCGTTTCTCGCATTAACGGGACTCGAAATGATGGCCTATCGAAAGAGGTTTCACGAGCTCAATTCTCTGGTCAGCTTGATCAGTATCCACCAAAGTTCGAAAGACGTTCTTGGAGTGACTGATCCGAACATCCGCAGAAACCACCTGCTGTATCTCAGCCTCTGCAGTGATCTTCTGGGCCTGGTCAGCATGATCGGCGGATACTATACGCAGGAAAATTCGTCGCTGTTGTTCAGCGGCCTGCCCGAGATCATTCATCAACGTTGCGACGGGCAGAAGATCAATATTCAGCTTAAGATTCTGCACGCGATGATTAACACGGGACCGATTGAAGCGACATCGGCGGCGGTGGCGCCCGTTTAGCTGCGGCTGGGGTTGTTTCTTGGCGAGAAGAATGGGACTTATGGGACTTATAGAACTTATGGGACTTATGGGACTTGTTTGTTTGTCGCATGCGTCTTTGTCGCATCGGTCCCATCAGTCCCATCAGTCCTATTCTTCGATTTCACACGCTACCGATATCGATCAAGCTTCTGCGATAACCGTGAACTTGCCATGACTTCGCGATTCACAATATGTGACGGCGTTCGCCCCTGAGCGACGTCGATCAGGCTTCGACAGGCGCTACTTCCAATACTTTGAAAACATTCGTCGGTCCAGCAGATCGCGTGTGGCGACACAATCACGTTGTCGAGCGCCAACAGTGGGTCGGACTTTTCGATCGGCTCGACGTCAAAGACATCCAGGCCAGCTCCGGCAATCCGACGTTGCGTCAACACGTCGGTTAACGCTCTCTGGTCGACAATCGGCCCACGAGCGACGTTGATCAGGTACGCGTTTGACTTCATCAAACTCAGCCGATCCGCATTGAGCAGATGATGGGTTTCGGACGTTAAAGCACAGCAGACAACAACGTAGTCAGACTCTTTCAACAGCGTCTCAAGCGACACGAGATCCACCCCCTCGACCGGTGCTTTCAGAAACGGATCGAATCCGAGATGACGCATCTCAAACGGAGCGGCCAGTTGAAACAC
>JBAXBD010000845.1:0-2685 GCA_037142165.1 Schlesneria sp.
GAAATGGCCACGCTACTTCTTCGAAACGGTACGGTTTACGACCCGGTTCATGGCATTTCCGGTGAATGTCGTGATATTTGGATTGTTGACGGCAAGATCGTCGCAACCCCTGTCGATCCGACGGTTCGAGCAGATCGAGTGATTGATGCTTCCGGGCAGGTGGTCATGCCCGGCGGTATCGACATGCACTGTCACATCGCTGGTCCCAAGGTCAATGCTGCGAGAAAAATGCTGCCGGAGGACCGGCGGCGTGCCGAACCAATGCTGCGAACTGATATCACGCGGTCTGGAACGATCGGCAGCGTCCCCAGCACGTTCACGACTGGATATCTGTATGCCGGACTCGGGTATACGACCGCATTTGATGCGGCGATTCCTCCGTTGACCGCGCGGCATGCTCACGAAGAGTTTCACGATACTCCGATGATTGACAAAGGGTTTCTCGTCCTGGCGGGAAACAATCATTTTGTCATGCAACGAATCAAGAACGACGAGCCGAAGCTCGTTCAGGCATACCTTGGCTGGCTGATGAATGCCACCAAAGGGTACGGCATCAAGATCGTCAATCCGGGCGGTGTCGAAAACTGGAAGTGCCGGGCCAATGGAAACGTAAAGACACTGGACGACACGGTCGACGGATTCGGGATCACGCCTCGCGATATCATTCGTGGGGTGGCCACGGCAGTCGATGACCTTGGGCTGCCGCATGCTGTTCACATTCACGGCAACAATCTCGGCCTTCCGGGAAATTGTTCGACGACTTTGGAAACGATGAAGGCCCTGGAAGGTCACCGAGGTCATTTAACCCACATTCAATTTCATAGTTACGGCGGCGATCCTGATGATCAGTCGACGTTTCGTTCTGAAGTTCCTCAACTTGCCGATTACGTTAACCAGCATTCCAATCTGACCATTGACGTTGGCCAGGTGATGTTCGGACCAACCATCTCGATGACGGGTGACGGACCTCTTGGTTATTACCTGCATCGTGTGATGGGGGGAAAATGGTTCAGCGGTGATATTGAGCAAGAGGCTGGTTGCGGCATCGTTCCCATCACCTACAAAGAAAAAAGCCTTGTCCATGCTTTGCAGTGGGCAGTCGGTCTCGAATGGTATCTGTTGATTGAAGATCCGTGGAAAGTCGCCATGAGCACTGACCATCCCAACGGAGCGTCATTCCTGGCCTATCCACAAATCATCGCGTTGTTAATGGACCGTTCAAGGCGTGAGGAAGCAATCGCCCGCCTGCCGGCCCGCGTACGTGAGACGACTGTCCTGAGCCAGCTCGAACGGGAATACACTCTGGAAGAGATCGCGATTATCACGCGAGCGGCACCGGCCAGAATGCTTGGCTTGACCCGCAAAGGTCATCTCGGCCCCGGTGCCGATGCCGATATCACGATTTACACTCCGAATGCAGACATCGAACGGATGTTCGAGTTACCTCGCTATGTCATCAAGGCTGGTGAAGTGCTGATCGAACAAGGAGAAATTCGACGGACAATCGAAGGAATCACTCTGCAAACCGCACCGGATTACGATGACGCGGTAATCCCGTCAATCCGTGAATGGTTTGAATCAAGCTACACAATTCAGTATCGAAACTACATCGTCGAGGATCACGAGGTCGGCCCCACCGTGGTGGAACCGACGACGTTCAATCGAAAGTAATCGGTCCCACAACAATCCCAAAGCGTCAGAATTCGATTTGGTACTTCTCGGTCATTGATCGACGGACCGACACGAGACCGTCTTCGATCTGTTTCCATTCCGAAAACCGCACTTGTTTTGACCGTTGATTTTCCTCGGCGTCAACCGCACCGTCTCTCAATCCGATCACCGATTGTTGCCAGTCACCGCCAAACGGACCAAAACCCCCGCCGAAGTTTTGTGCTCCACTCGACTGTTGTTGCTGTCGGGTTCCCGCCTGGATTTTGCTCATGCGATGAGTTTGTGCCTGATACCGAAGGGAACCACTCACATTTGCCCCAAAGTTGAGCAACGCCGGATCGACGTTCAACATTGGCAGGTCGTCGATCTTTCGCGCGTATCGTTCAAAATGGAGTGCGTGATTGTCACGTTCCTTCTTCAGCGTCGTTCGCAAGTCATTGAGCAGCACCTGCACCGATTTGCAATAACTCAGCGACGTTCTTGCCATCCGATCGTTCGCAGTCGGCGCACTTTGTGAATTGGAAGAACTCGCGGAAATTGCTTGCGTAATCGAAGGAGGCTCAAGAATCGAGAGCATTTCACGTGCTTCTCCCTGGGAAACTCCACCGGTGCCAATGACCCGACTGCCGTTGATGGTCCATTTCCAACCTTGGACATCTTCGGACGCGGCTCCTACCCGATTCAATACTGCGGCCACCAATTTCTCAAGTACTGGTTTTAGCACGGCGGCGTCCTTACCAAATTCGAGTGTCGCCGTCCCCTTTCGTTCAGAATCCACGGCAATGGCGATCGTAATCCCTTTGACGGTTTCGAGGACCTCCGCCGCACTTTTTGCAGCGGCTTCCGAACTGAACCAACCGGTTGATTTCAATTCCTGCCCGATTTCCACAGCGGAAAAGTTATCTTGCAAATCGATCGCCAGTATCAGTTGCGCGGAATTCTCTTTGGAGTTCAGTGCCGATCGCAAATAGGGCGAAAGTCGGCTTCCGCCCGGCGTCGGGCCATTCCTTAACC
>JBAXBD010000846.1:0-2683 GCA_037142165.1 Schlesneria sp.
GACCGGCCTTACCGCCGCGGACGAACGGAACCAGCAGGTCCACAACCTTAATACCGGTTTCGAACAATTCCGTCTTGGAGCTGAGGTCCGACAGTTTCGGAGGGTCACGGTGAATCGCCCAGCGTTCTTCCGAATGAACTTCACCACGTCCGTCGATTGGATCGCCCAGCACGTTGAACACGCGACCGAGTGTTCCCTTACCAACGGGAACGCTGACCGGAGCACCGGTATCGAGCACGTCCATCCCGCGAACCATACCGTCCGTGGAACCGAGTGCCACGCAGCGAACTCGTCCGCCGCCGAGGTGCTGTTGCACTTCCCCGGTCACCTTGATCTTAAGACCTTTGACTTCGGTCTCAATCTTCACGGCGTTGTAAATACCGGGAAGATGGGCGTCGGAAAATTCTGCGTCAAACGTCGATCCGATGATCTGCGTGACATGGCCAATATTTGTGCCGGTCGTCATATCTATGGTCTCTAGTTTCGAATGGTCAGGTAAGCCACTCTGATCTAACGTAAAGGTTGTCTTACTCACGCGTTATTTTTGTGAATCCGCACTGGACTATTCCAATGCTGCCGCACCGCCGATAATTTCACTCAATTCCGATGTAATCTGTGACTGGCGAGCTCGGTTGTACTGAGCTCGAATCGACCGGATCATATCATCCGCATTGTCGGTCGCGCTCTTCATCGCCACCATTCGCGCGATCTGCTCACTCACCGCGGCGTCGAGAAAGCACTTAAACAGTCGTGCCTTGAACGAAGCCGGAACGATTTCTTCCAGAATCTCTTTGGGAGTTGGGAGAAAATCGTATTCCACTTTTGGTTTTGACGATGCGGGTTCAGCCGATGTCAATTTCCCGATCGGCAGCAGCGTTTCGATGACCGCCTTCTGACGGGACATCGTTTCAAAACGGGTATAGGAAACGTCAAGCCGATCGATCTCACCCCGTACGAAGAGATCGATATACCGCTTGGCGAGTACATCGACTTCGTCGAACGTTGGTTTATCTTCGAAATGAGTGTAACTGGCCGCGGTTTCGATCTTCTGGAACTTGAAGAAACCGATCCCCCGCTTGCCCGAAACTTCGATGTCGAGTGGAATTTGATCAGCTTTTGTCTGTCGAATCCGCGTCTGAGCATGCCGCAGCACACCGCCATTGTAACCACCGCATAGTCCGCGGTTGGAAGTAATGACCAGCAGGATACTCTTCTTTTCCGTTTCGCGTTGCTGTAGCAGCGGATGAGTGAACGATGCGGACCCCTCTTCCATCGTGTTCGACAAGTCGGACACGATCTCAGAGATCTTGCGGGTATACGCAGCGGCTTGAGTTGCTCGATCCATCGCCTTTTTAAAGCGTGCAGTCGCCACCAGTTCCATCGTCCGAGTGATCTTTCGGACGTTGCGAACGGCTTTCAACCGCTTGATGATCGCACGTGCTTTTGCCATGGTTCTCTTGTACTACAAACAGTTACGAAACAGTGAACCGCACAGGCCGTTCACGATGAGCTTCCGCTCCATCAACTCAAGGAAGATTGACGACTCTTACGCCGCCAAGCTGCTCAAGAAAATGAACTCTGCTACTTCTTCTCGGCTGCTTTCGCCTCGGTCGCTTGCCAGCGATCCCGCCACTCTTCCAACGCCTTTTTCAATGCCCCTTCAGTCGCATCATCCAGGACGCCACCTTTAATCAGGGCGTCGCGAACTTCGCTCTTTTCTTCCCGCATAAACTGAATCATGTTCTGTTCAGCTTCCTGCACGCGTGGTACTGGAACTTTATCGAAATAGCCCTTTGAACCACCGTAAATACTCATGACCTGATCGGCCATGTTTAACGGACGGAACTGAGGCTGCTTCAACAACTCGACCATGCGGTAACCGCGATCCAATTGTTGTTGCGTCGCCTTATCGAGTTCGGTACCGAGCTGAGCAAACGCTTCCAATTCACGGAATGCGGCAAGATCCAGTCGCAAGCTACCAGCGACCTTTTTCATCGCCTTGGTTTGAGCGTTACCACCGACGCGCGACACCGAGATACCGACGTTGATTGCCGGTCGAACCCCTTTGAAGAACAAATCGGGTTCGAGATAAATCTGGCCGTCCGTAATCGAAATCACGTTGGTCGGAATATAAGCCGAAACTTCACCTTCCAGCGTTTCAATGATTGGCAGTGCGGTCATCGAACCACCACCAAGTTCATCGCTCAACTTCGCGGCTCGTTCCAGCAGACGGCTGTGACAGTAGAACACGTCCCCAGGATATGCTTCACGGCCTGGTGGACGTCGCATCAACAAGGACAACTGACGATAGGCAGTCGCTTGACGGGTCAGATCGTCATACACAACCAGCGTATGCTTGCCTTGATACATGAAGTATTCGGCGATCGAAGCACCGGCATACGGGGCAATGTACTGCAGCGGGGCAGGATCACTCGCCGAAGCACTGACGACGATGGTGTAATCCATCGCACCGGCTTTGGTGAGAGCTTCAACGACACCGGCTGTTGAACTGGCTCGCTGTCCGCACGACACGTAAACACAGATGACGTCGCCGCCCTTCTGGTTAATGATCGCGTCGACCGCAACCGCTGTCTTTCCCGTTTTGCGGTCGCCGATGATCAACTCACGCTGACCACGCCCAACCGGCGTCATGGCGTCAACAGCCTTGATACCTGTTTGTAGC
>JBAXBD010000847.1:0-2681 GCA_037142165.1 Schlesneria sp.
AACAACACCAGACTGAAAGATGGCATCAATCGATTCGTCCTCTGATTCCTTCGTGGTGGTCTGATGTTTCACACAAAAGGGGATAAGTTTGTTCGGCGACAATTATCCTTCCGCTTTAGCGACAATTAGAATTCCCGGCGTAGCCGGGGGGAATTTCTTGCTTCTTGGGGGAGGGCAAAACGGAAGGAGGCCGTAGGCCGACTGGAGTTTTGCCCTCCCCCAAGAATTTTTTCTTTGGTAATCGCCGCACCCGGTCACCGATCACGCTTCGGGAACGGCGGCCTTTGACTGCTTCGCCGATTCCAGGCGATAGCTCGGGAGATTCACCTCCAGGATGACGCTGTGATGTACCAGCCGGTCGATGGCTGCAGCGGTCGTCAGTGGATCTTTGAAGATGCTGTCCCATTTCGAGAACGGGAGGTTGCTCGTCAGCATCACGCTGCCTCGTTCGTAGCGTTCGGCCAGTAGCGTGAAGAGAACTTCCATTTCGTCCCGACTCTGCTGCACGTACCCGATGTCGTCGATGATGACCACGTCGAACTTCGACAACCGCTTCAGTACTCGGCTCAGCTTCAGGTCTCGCTTCCCGGCCAACAGCTCTTGAACCAGCAAACTGCACGGACTGAAGTACACCGGTCGTTCGTGTTGGCGGATCAGTTCCTGACCTAGCGCACACAACAAATGCGTTTTCCCGGAACCGCTGTTTCCAAACGCCAGAACATTTTCACGGCGGTCCAGGAATCCTCCCTCCAGCAGTGTCCTCATCTGCCGCGCCACTTTCGTGGGCAGACGTTTCAGATCGTATGAACTCAACGTCTTCTCCAGCGGCAAACACGACTCTCGAAGCATTCGCTCGATCCGCCGTGTACGACGTTCGTCGCATTCGCGGTTCGTCAATTCCAGAAGATATTGTTCGTAGCTCAACGTTTCTTGAACGGCCCTCCGCGCTGTCTCTTCGAACCCTTCACGAAACGCTGGCAAATGCAGTGTTCTCAACTGATCCTGCAACGTCGCGTTCACTTCCTTGTGAGTCGCCATTCCAGACCTCCCTGTCTTCGAGTAATTGATCGAAACATGACAAATTCACCTCGTCTACTCGCACCGCTGTGACCTCCGGCACAAACAATGCGCTTCGTACAAATTGTTCGACGGCCTTCGCCGTCAACTTCACATCCCCGTCCATCAGAATGCGAAGTGCATCATCGACCTGCACTTCCCCATCCAGCGCCGCCAGTTCCACGATCGCCAGATATTCACGGACCGCTCGCGTCGGCAATTGTTCCTGCAACATGTCGTAAGCCATCCGAAACCGAGTCGTCGGGAACATGTCCTCTCGATATCGGTAACGCTCGAACGCCCCAGGTTTCCGAACCAGCCAACCGATCACGTGCCGATAGTTGATCTTGTCCTGGCCGCGTCCTCGAAGTCGTGGAACTCGTTCCATCAACGTTCCCCCGTACCAGACCTCCAAGTCCTCGACACACAACCGAACCTCGACGAGTTCACCGATTAATCGGCTCGGGACCGAGTACGTATTTCGATCGACCTTCACCGTGCTTCCGACACCCACGCGGACACTTACTCGACGCCAACTCTCGTATCGTCGAACCGGCAGAGGACGCAATTTAACGCGCTCGGATTGCAAGCGAGTTTCACGGCCAAGGTTCCGCTGTCGCAGCAGATCACCGAGAAACTTTGCATAGGCTTCACGACTCTCAAAATCCCGCGAGCCACGCAACATCAATGCCTGATCCACCGCCCCTTTGAAATGACGATGAGACGATTCAACATCACCGTTCTCGTTCGCTTGACGGGCCTGAATCCGCTCTTTTTCCAACCCGTAATGATCCATCAGGCTCTGATAGCGGATTGTGAATTCCTTCGTCTCGGAGAGGTTGTTCACGGCCGCGCTCAGCCGATCGGTCCGGTGCCGGATCGGGACTCCACCCAAAGACCAGACCGCGCCTTGAAGACCTTCACTCAGGCTCTCGAAGCTCTCCGAGAAACAGATGTTCGCCCATTCCCAATTCGAGTACGTCAGCACGAAGTGAAATACCATGTGGTCAAACCGCTGGCCCGCCAACGTAACCTCCAGGCTCGTCATGTGAGTGAAGTCTGACGCACACAGACGACCAGGTTCATGAACCTGGCTGAAGAATACTTCCTTCTCGGGGCCCTGCGTGGCGCGCCAACGTCGAACACCACGTTGAAACGTCCGCAACTGGCCGTCCTGAAATTGACCCGGACACTCCCCTTGAAGCCAGGCAAACAACACCTTCGCCTGCAAACCGGGGTTCTCGTTCAACTGTTTCTCAACACGATCCCAAACCGTCGCGAAGGGATCAGGTCGGGTCCGCCAATCGTGACGTGCTGACAAGTCGCTCGGCATCCGTTCCGCCTTCCGATATTTCCGGGCCGTCTTCTCATCCATGCCCGTCTTCAACGACGCCACACGAAGAGAATGCCCCGCCGATAAAAGAGAAAATAGCTTCCGAACTTGGACATCCTGAGTCATCGCAATCGTCCGCCCATCGGAAAATTGCAATTCTCGCCTCAAGACCGTCCCGCCGCCGCCAAACCGGGAATTCTAATTGTCGTTGGCGGGAATTTTAATTGTCGCCATACACTCGGCGTAAAGGCCGGGGTTTTCCTATCGATTTGTATTAGTCGCGAATGCGACG
>JBAXBD010000848.1:0-2681 GCA_037142165.1 Schlesneria sp.
TCAATGTCCCACTTGAGTAATCCTTGCCACGTTGATTCCTGGTCAGCATTCAGTTGAGGAACGACGCACTCGTCCAGCCTGCAAGGGAACGTGTTCGGTCGCTCAGTCAACTTGAACCATTCTTCCCAACGGTCCTTCCAGTTCGAAGCGATCCGATCGCTGATTCTGTGACGCTGTTCCGCATCGAGGAACAGGCAGTCGTCCAATCGAGAAACGACAAACAAAATCGCCGCTTCTTTTCGTTGTGCCGTTCGATCGGCAGCCTCATTCTTGAACCGGACCGTCTGTTCTTTCGACAGCGTTTCCTCAACCGCCTTCGCGACGGCGTCGCGGATCATCTTTCTTGGCACCGGCATGGCCTTGTCAAAATCAACTGGCTGTCTCCGCTCTAGATCGCGTGCGAAGACGGCCCTCTGTTTTGCTGCCTGCTTCACACTCGATTCCGCTGCCCACTTGATTTTTGAGCGTTGTTGGGGTGTCAAGTCACTGCAAACCGACTGGATAAAATTTAGCTCCTCGACTAAGACATATATGTAAGTCACCGGAATCGCATCATCGATCATTTTGACTTGCGATTCGAGCAATCTTTGTACAAGTTCCCTGAGAGTGCCAAGGTTGGGTACATCAACTGGCGTTTCCTTCCCTTCATGTGTGGCATCCCCCGCCGGAGGCTTGGGCTCGCCTTGAACGATCGTGACCACGGGTGGGCCCGGACTCGCATCGTCCCCCTCATCAGCAAGCACGGAAAAACCGAGAGACATGGCGATCAGCAACGTGAGCAGTGCAGTGCGAATCAATAGAAGTTTCATGATTCTCCCTAGGTCGTTAGAGTTAGGAGTGGGAAGGATCTCAATGACCGACTCAAATCGCGAATCACCTTGCTTAGACGCAATCAAGGCGATTAACCTTTGTTCCGTGCCACCCACAACGATTCCGATTTGAGCTGGGTGGCAAGCGATCAAGACGTGATGTCTTTATTCTAGTCTGGTCGAGCATGGAAAAAAGGAGGTCGCTCGATCGTTAAGAAAAATTAAGGTCAATTTCAGCGGCGTACGACACAAGGCGCGGGATCAAGTCACTTCGATCAAAATGCGATTGTTATTCTCTCGCGAATTTCGATCATAAGCCGTGAAATGTGGAGGTTTTGCGGCCAAGGCCGAACGAATTAGCACAAGGGGACACGGCGAGGGGACACAGCTTTTTCCCTGGTAATGATAGGCGAATCGCAAAGAAATGCGTTTGAAATTGCCAAGAACACGGCTTGTAATGGCCGCAACGAGGACGAGCACAGACTTGCTTGCTGGCGAAACCGCGAAGACCTAAAACGGATGGCCGCATGTTTGACAGTATGGAGCGTGGATGAAGCATGAGTGGTGTAGCTTCCATGCTCGTGACCAGCGCCCGACTGTAGAATAATCGCAACAATTCTACGGGATCGCCTCATTTAGGCGTTCAGAGAAACCTCAGCTTTCATGCCGCTGGACTACCCGGTTGGCAAGAGATCCCGAGTTTGTTTGGGGATGTGATAACGGTGTTGGCCGATCCGGCTTCGGGTCGCGTCAATCGTTTGAGGCCGCCCGGCGACGTTCCAGAACAGGCGACCAAATCCTCCCACGAGTTTGCACCAGACATCGGAATCGATCGATAACCTTGCGAAGATTGGCGGAGCGTCGTGCGGTGTTGATCCGGGTTTGCCATCGGCCAATTGCCGGGCAGTCCAATCGAGCAAGTCCAGGTAATCCGCCAGCGTTAACGGCAAGAATCCTTTGTTGCTGCACCGGAAACCATCGCTGCTCGCATCGGGACCGATCGGATCATGCCGCTCGTCAATCGTTAATGGTGACAGAAATCGATCGGCGGCAACTTGTTGCGAACCACATTCAGTTCGGCTTCGTTCGGTTCTTCGGCAAACCCGTCGTCATTTTTCCTGACAGGACAAAGCATCAGCCAGCGTCTGGCGACTTCGGTGTCATCCCAAGTGGTGACGACATCAGGTCGGGATCGTAGAATCAAATGGAAATGATTAGAAAGGATCGCGAAACAAAGCAGATCAATCCCAAAACAAGCAGCAAGACGCTGTAATTGCTCTTCAATCCAGATCTTGCGATGATCGTAATTATTTCCGGTTACCGGATCGTTTCCAAGCAGGAAACACCGCCGAACAACACGGTTCATGACATGAACAATGGCAACTTCATCAGGAGAAAAAACTTCCACACGGGCCAATCGTGCCATCGGAACTCTCCGAAAATGTTCTTTATTCCTCCGAATTCACATATATGGATAACACATGAGTCCTTTATTGTCAACAACAGCCAAAAAAAGCGCAAAAGAGCTGTGTCCGCGGAATTCGGCTCCCATTGGGACTACCATCGTCAAGGGGAGCAGGGAAAATGGCGATGGTATCCTGACGGAAGGTTTGAGCGTGACAAAAAATGACTGAACTAGCCCTGTTTTTCTCTTCACCTGAACAAGCAATGGCGCGGGAATATATGTTGGACTCTTTCGACAGAAGTCCAATGATGAGGCTCATAGAAGGAATATTTCGTCGCCAGGGACATTTCACACTTGTTACGCGTTCCGAACCCCCTCCGAATGCGGATTATTATACGGACTGGAGCAACCACTCAGGGCAATCGCATCTAAAGCCTCCACACTTTAGCAATGGGTCTTTTCGAATC
>JBAXBD010000849.1:0-2676 GCA_037142165.1 Schlesneria sp.
TCAACGGGCGATCGAATTGTTAATACGTCATCGACTGGTTTTCGATCCGCAGCCGAAAAGTCTCGGAGCCGAAGAGCAGCCAAACAATTACGGTTTAAACGGATATCTTCCTTTCAAAACGTCTGATTTTGGGCGTCTTGATTATGTTCTCCCTTCGAAATCCTTGCATACCGTTGGCAGCGGTGTATTCTGGCCGTCGTCGAAAAGTCCTTTGTATTTCTTAGTGGACACGCCACAATCCTCAAGCGATCATAGACTTGTCTGGTTGGATGTGGAGATTCCATGACAACCAGAGCGAAAACGGGACCTGATTTTGGCCTAGGGAAAGTGCTGAGAATGGACAGCTGGTACTACAAATTATTCGGCGATGAATTCGGGCCGGTGACATTCGACGAACTTGTCGAATTAGCGAAAAGTCACGTCTTGTCGAGCGACGACGAAGTTCGTCTCGGCGAAAGCGGATCGTGGCGCCGGGCCGGATCCATGGGTCAACTGATGGCTCACATGCCATCTGGTGCGCACCTGCCCTCTGGGACAGGGTCCCTCTCTGGTTACAGCATTTCGATTCCGACGGAAGCAAAACAGGTTTCCCCGTCAACTTCGGGGTCGAATCAGCCGAAATCGGACGAAACCACAGGTTGGTATTATCAGGTATTTGGCGAGTTATTCGGACCGATTTCGTTTGATGATCTGGTTGAATTGGCGAAGAACCACACACTTTCGGCAGACGATGATGTCCGTTTTGGCGAAAATGGAGCGTGGCGACGAGCGGGTTCCATCGGCCAATTAATGGCTCACTTGCCGTTTCAAGCCGGGAAAAATGCGTTTAGCGTTGAGGTTGCGAAACCTGCGGTTGTTGAAGCGCCAGAGGATGAATTCGATCTCGACGAAAATGTAACGTTGAAGCAGTCGGCTCCATCACCTGCAGCCCGACGCGAACGGGTCGCTCCAGCCGCACAAGCGAAAGTGGAAGAAGTAACCGTTCCCGCCGAACCTGAAGTGGACCCCGCGAAACAGGTTCGCTGGTGGTGCAAGATCCAGGATAAAGAATACGGACCGGTTGAGCTTTCAAAGCTGGTTGACTGGGCGACAGCCGGTCGCTTGCTTCGCACCGACTACGTTCGCTTTGGTTTAGATCCTTACATTCTGGCAGACAAATTGCCAGGTCTGTTCCCAGAGCTTCCCAAAGCAGCAGAAACGGAAACGAAACCAGAATTCAATACGACGTCAAGAACGCAGGTGATGTCTGCCGCAAGCCCAGTCATGCCAGCGGCAACGCCCGCACCGACCGAGGCAACACCAGCACCGCGGACTGATTGGTCTGCTGCCGCAGCACAGAAACCGGCAACCAACTGGCAAATGAATACTGCAGGGGCCGGGGCTGGTTTTAATCGTCCAGGAATGCCGATGGGGAAACCTGCCTCAAAATCGGGTTCAAGTTCGTTCGATTTTGAAAAAATCAAGGTTCCTCTCATTGGCGGAGTTGGAGCGATCGCGCTCGTCGCACTCCTTTATTTTGCCTTACCCTATTTGCCGTTGGGCGATTCTGCCGACGTCAAGATGTTTAAGAAACTGAATGCAGTTGCGGTGGAACTACAATCCGCTCGAAATTCAGAAGTCCCGCCGAAAAAGGATGACCTTGAGAAGATTGCCAAGAAAATAACCGATGGGGTCAAGCCGTTGGAGAAAGATCTTAAAGCAATGAAAACGCCGGCAGCGTCAAAACTCAAGAGTCTTGCAAAAGCCTTGCAGGACGTTGCAAAAGAGGAACTGACGTCAAAACCGTCGGATCTCGAAAAAGGACTTGGAAAGAAAATTGCTGATCTCGCCAAACTGTTAAAAGTGAAGTAGGACATTCTGGGTTTGCAGTGGGGATGTGAAGGCTGTCCGCGAGCGCATGCCTGCACTTGATAACTTGTAAGTCCATCGGGCCAAGCCGTTTAGTTGTTTTCAGGGTGCTTTCGAATCATCGATCTGATTGACCCAGCTGCGACCGATCAGGCGGATAAAACCCTCTTCGAAATCAAGCCGAAGTTTCAACCCATCGGGGACTGGTTCGACCGTCAGGCTAAAGCTGTCGTCGCCGTGAGAAAGAATTTCTCTTGCTGTTTCTGCATCGGGTACGATCAGGTCGGTCGACACCAGTTCGGGGAAAGTTCTGGCCTGTATTCGAGCGCGGACCAATGACCCCGTCGCCTTGGTCGAAGGAGTCACGTCGACTCGATTGATGGCTTCCACAAGCCGGTCAAGAAGCGGCGCTGTTTGACCAATCCCGATCCAGATCGTCTGTTCTCCCTGGCCGACGATGATCTCCACATTTGAGCCCGTCCACTGTGTTATTGCCGTTGGCAATTCGCGCGGGGTCAAACTGTGAAAGGCGACTCCCTGATGGACGTCAAAGTTCTCATTGACTTTGATGAAATGACCGGATTTCTCGAGCTTCAGGATCAAGTGAGGTATCGCATCATTCAGATCCGCTGCGTCCGGTCCATGGAGCGCTGCGATCAGTGAAAGGTCGCCCACGCTTGTCCCGGCGAATTGCAGGCCCGCTTCCAGACCCGGGCTGTTCTTGGTGGTGCCTTCCTTTGAGCCAACGGTCTTTTCAACGAGGCCTCCGAGCGGCAGATTCAGGGCGAGCCCAGCAGGAACATCTGGCTGAATCATTGACGAAAATTC
>JBAXBD010000850.1:0-2657 GCA_037142165.1 Schlesneria sp.
ACCGTCAGCCGCGGACTTGGCTGGAACGGCCGGATTCGAAAGGGTTGACCTGCCTGCCGGCGGGCTATTTTTCGCGGACGGGTCAGGCCGCTTTGCCTGCTGGGCAAACAGCATCGAGGCCGTGCTCAGGAGTGAACCGACTGTCAACAATACGAATGTGATTCGAAAATTCTGTCGCATGATGGGAGCGTTCATCCTGAACGGTAGCGTCAGTCATCCATGATCGACACACGAAGCACGAACGGACTTCCATCCATCCGGCCCGGCGAGGCGCGAATCCTAGCCGAAGATTTTAACCAAGACCAGACCGATTTTCCCGAGAGTTTTTCAGTTATTTGACCCCCAATTGTTCAAGTCTCGCCAGTTTTTTCAGGCGAACCCTACGAAGCCAGTTCTCTGCGGCCTTGTGGGCGGGATTCGCGGATCTTTTTAAATGCATCGTCCAACGGAATCCCGTCGTCCCCCTGGTGCCATTCCTTGACGGCATCTTGGATTGCAACCAAATCCTCGTCAACTTGCGCGAGTGCCTGCATGGCGGACCTAAGAACTTCGTCGCCAGACCGATATCGACCGCTCGCCACTTGATTGACGACAAGTTCCTCAACGTCCTGCGGAACAATGAACGGCATATTTGATTCTCGCAATATGTTCGAAAACGCACGCTGTAAACCCACGATGAAGATATCAGCCATTGCTGATAGCCCATACCGGAGTTCTATGCCTCGGCCTTTTTTCTTTCCTTCGAAAGCAACAGCCAACATGACGTCAGGGTCAAAAACATCACAGGCATCCAGTACGGCACGACGATCCCTGCAGTCTTTGCAAGAAACACGTGGAGATTGGAGAACAGCCTCAGACCACCGATGTGAAGGCTCCAATCTGCCGAAAGGTAATTCATAAAGTGATCCGAGGCCTGCTCGACCAGGTTCGAATCCCATCTCAAGTCACGAGGCTCAGAACGTCTCATCAGACAGAACTTGGATCGCATTGACGAGAATTCAATCGCCTCCGACTTTGAAATCGGAATCGAAACCTTGTCCAGCGTGGTAAAACTCCTCACCCAACCAACCATCAGTAACAACGCCATCACAAGTAGCGACAGCCCAATCTTCCATCTCCACCCACGGGAAAAGCGAATCAGGAATTTGAAAAACTCGTTCATGATTCACGCCCCCTCATTTGCTGTGGACTTCTTCGAGTTCGATTTTCCGGTCTTTGAAAGCAACAGCCAAGCTGAGATGAAGGTCAGGGGCACCGTAACGGACCAATAAGGGAAAAAGAAAAATTTCTCTTGAACGCCTTCGATCAGGTCACTCGGTAATTCTCCAAAACCAAATCCGCACAATTGCCAACGCCAAACCATTCCCGTTTCGTCATACCACTTCGTTTCGGAATGAAACGGATACGTGGTCCACTCGGGCAATGCCGTCATGTACTCGGCGTCGCTGAATTGACTTCGCTGCCATACAAGAACGCTTTTCACTGAGCTCAGGCTTTCTGACGTATGACTTCCGCTATGAATCGAAAGCACATCCTGAACGGAATGGCTTCTCACCCACCCCGCCATAGAGACGCACGCCATCACGAGTGTCACTAAGCCAAACTTCCGTCGCCATCCGTGAAAAAACTCGCCCATATTTCAACCTGCCTCATCAGGACTGGGCTCGGTGATTTTATTCCGAATCGATTTTTGGGACGTACAGAGGAGTAAAAAGGCCGAGAGCATGGTCAGCGGATAAACGATGGACCAGTATGGAATCATGTAGTATTCATCTCACCGATTCCCAATATGACTAACTTCGAAGCGAAACCCAGCCCAATCCCATCTCCATTCGATGACACTTGGAAAAGAACCAACTTCGTTCGAGTCCCAAGTCAAGAGATTTGAAGTGTAATTAACTGAACGCCAGGTCAATGCACGTTTGAGTCCCGTGAGTCGATAGAAATCGAGACCACCGAACGCTGAAGAGACGCCATATCTCGCTATACCACATGGAATTTCAAGGTTGTCAAACTTGAATTGACTCCTGACCCACCCCACCATGAACACGCAAGCCATGACCAACGTCACGACGCCAATCTTTCTTTTCCGACCCCGAAAAAACTCCCCCATGATTCACCCTCCTTCGTTCGCGTCAGGTTCATTGATATTCTTTCGATTCAACGAACGAGGTTTGGAAAGCAAAAGCCAAAGTGAGACGAGTGTCAGTGGAACGGTGACGGACCAATAGGGAATTGAGCAAAAAGAACCGTGGGAAGAATCGCCTGTCATTTGGGTGGTAAATTCACCCGCTTCAAATCCGAGGAAACGCCATCGCCACACCGGGTGTTCGGAGACATCGTCAACAATCGAAAAATCGAGTGCACTGCTATGCCACGACGGAAAAGTCGATGGCAACAGCCCTTCAATATCGTATGCCGTCTGCTGCGTCAAATAAAAATCTGCCGACATGAAATACTCGCAGACATTCGAACCGCTGGACCAGGAGATGCCGTCAGCGAAGTTAATGCTTCTCAACCACCCTCCCATCAACACGCAAGACATCAGAAGTAGCAACAGTCCGACCTTCCGTCGCCAACCACGGGAAAAGCGAATCAAGAACTTGAAAAGGTCACTCATGATCTGGCCCGTCCCTCGCTGACAATGTATTCAGGAA
>JBAXBD010000851.1:0-2649 GCA_037142165.1 Schlesneria sp.
GCGCCTGACTTACCAAGGCTGACGTCAAGAACCGAGTTCTCTGGAACAATCTTAACTGCAGGGGCTGGGGAAAGTTTTTGTTCAGCCAGAATTCGTGTTTGAGGAAACACAATTCCGACCATGGCGAGTGCGACCGATGCACTCTTAATAAAGGCGAATCCTTTGCTCACGTCCGGCTCCTAAACTTTTCTTGAAAACTATATATGGTTTCCGTTCACGCGAACGGCTCCAGGGCCACGCTCTTCAGAATTTGAGCCTTATCAGGAAAGCCCCTCATCCTAACCATCGGAATTATAGGTCCTCATAGTGAAGTCAGAGACAATGAAGTCGTTAAAATCGTTACCAGCGGTATAATCTTTGATAATTTTAGAACAACTTCGGCAAAATCTGCCGAAAGAATGATCCCTGGCATCGAACGTACTCCGCATGATTGGGGTATCGTGCGAACGCATTCATGCTCGACGGGGAGAACGCCATTCACGCCAGAATATTTGCGAGTGCGTCGTCGCGCATAAAGAGTTGGCAGGCGTATCACTTCACGGATAGAGACGAGAGTTGATCAAGAATTTTTGCATATTCGGCGACGCTTCGCCCATTTCCAGTCAATTCGGCTGATTTCGTCAAAAGGGCTTGTCTCCAGGTGGTCTGGCCACCTACCAATTCAGCGTATGTGCCAATATCAACCCTGCAGGTCGCTAGTCGATCGGCATGCATTCCGGTCTCGACGGATATCAATTCCTCTCCCCGAACGACAAGTTGCCACTGGCCGCCGCCATGGCCGACAATATCAAGCCCGAGCAAACGTTCATCCGATTCGTTCAGCGTCATATTTCCCGCGTGATCGACCAGCGGCCTGAAATGGCTTTGGGCATCGAAGTCCGGTTCGCTTGGCTTCTTGCTGGGTGTGGGAAAACCGCTTTCTATGGCGATGCGAGACAACTTCAACAGCAAGTCTCGATTTACAAGCGGACACGGCAGTTGAGGAAACGCCAAATCAGTATTCGAAGTATCGAATTCAGGGTCCATTTTCCAATACGAGTTGTAAACTCGAATATGCTCGTAAAAAAGCATTTCGGATTCCGAGGCATTAACAGGTCGTTCGCCTGCTCCGCAAAACATCGCACCGTAAAAACCCGTTGACTGCTCCAGAACGTCTCGAAGCAAACGAACTGTCACGGGGTGCTTCGGTGTCAGGTGGTACGTCTTCCCATGCCATTTCGCGTGCGTGATGACGTGTGTCATCACCGCTGATACCCAGTCGACAGGAACAAGATGCTTGGTTTCGTCTCCAGACAACGTCAGCCGCACTTCGTCCCCACCAACCAACCCAGTTTCGTTCGGGGGAATTGAGCGAACGATCGTATGCACGAGCTGCAATGCTGCATAATAACCGTGGTAAGTAGTTGTCAAACCGGTCTGTGAATCACCTATAATAATCCCCGGACGAAATACAGTCGGCTCATCCAAAAAGTCAGCCTCGCGGACGAGTGTCTCAGACTGAAGCTTGCTGCATTCGTAATCGTTCGAGAACTGCTGTCCAACATCCAGTTGGGTTTCGAGAACTTTTCCCTGCCTAAGTCCCGCCACATAGGCCGTAGAAACATGGTGAAACTTTCGAATTCCTGCGTTTCGACAGAAGTCAAGTACGTTTCGTGTTCCTTCGATGTTCGATCGCCACGGCTCTCCGGCTTTACTCGTCGAATGAAACGTCAAACTTGCCGCATTGTGAATGACCGCCGTGCAGTACTCCGCTGCCCAGCGAAGGTCCACAGCATCCAGACCGAGATCCGGCTGAGAAATATCCCCTTCCATAACGACTGGCCGGGAAAGAGGTCTGCCATATTCGGCATCCCACAAGCACAACGCCGATTCAATTCGCTGTCTTGCGGTCTGCTTGCGATTCGGACGTACAACAACAGCAACCGGAATTTCGCGAAGCAAAAGGTCGCGAAGTAAATAGTTACCGAGCAGGCCGGTAGCCCCGGTCAACAGATGATAACTCATAGGATGATGTTCCGCAGGGAAGATAGCCGTCTCGCAAGCGTATTTGCGGGAACAAAATCGTTCCAAAGACAAGCCCTAGTTTAACTCGATTCGCAAGACCATTTCAATCGTCTTCTGACAAGTAAATCAGTGTGCAACATCAAGTGGCAAAAAAAGTTTCGCCATTTGGAGCATTGAGAAAAGGAGGCGTAATCGTTGCCCTTGAACAACTCAACGGCAGTTTATGCCGAATGTAAGGCAAGTGTATAGTCATATTCAAGTTTTGAACGCGACTTTGAAATTTCTCGCCCATTACCGCTTACTAACAACTGAATTCTAACTCCAGCAACATTAAAGTCGCTCTCCTTCTGCGGCATCATCGAAATGATCTTCATTGACACGCTTTGGCGGATCAGGTGGTTCGCCGGTGATTCCCAATTGGGGAAGTTCAATCTTTTGGTCGAGAAGCCATTCCGAAAGCTCAACCAACGGGCGGGAACCAGATGGTTCGTCATCGGCTTCAATGTTTTTGATGTAAATATCTTTTCGTATTTGACCCAACCATGCCCCAGAGCGCCGACCAAAGGTCTGTACCAGGACAAGTTCCGCACTTCGACGTTGACCGGAGTCAAGATGTCGCCAGAGTCGACGTGTACTGTCCATTAA
>JBAXBD010000852.1:0-2648 GCA_037142165.1 Schlesneria sp.
GATGTGGCCAGTCTGAAAGATCAACTGGCGATCGCTCCGCTGTTCGAAAAAATCGGCGATCTCGAACGAGGGCCGGCAACTTTGGAAGCGATCCTCAAGCAACCGATCTACGCCGATCATGTGGCGCGGCAAGGGGGCCGACAGATCGTGATGGTCGGTTATTCGGACAGTACCAAAGACGGAGGTTATCTGGCAGCCTGCTGGGGTTTGTACCGGGCTCAAAGCGACCTGCAACGAGTCGCCGATCGGTTTGGAGTCAAGTTGACGTTCTTTCACGGACGGGGTGGTTCGCTGGGACGCGGAGGTGGTCCGGCAGCGCGAGGCATCTATTCGCTTCCCCCTGATGCACTCGATGGCAGTTTGCGTCTCACCGAACAGGGGGAGGTCCTGGCCGAACGATATGACGACGATCAGATTGCTTACCGGCATCTTGAGCAAGTCACATCCGCCACGCTGCTGGCGAGTGCCCTACCCGCTCGTACAGCCAAACCGGCCTGGACGGTGATCATGGATCAACTCTCGCGGCGATCGTATGAAGTCTACCGCAACCTGGTGGACCAGCCCGGTTTTATCGAGTTCTTCGGTTCCGCGACCCCGATCGACGAGATCGAAAGTTTGAATATCGGTTCACGTCCCGCCCGACGACGGGGCGAGCGGACATTAGCCGATTTACGAGCGATCCCCTGGGTCTTTTCGTGGACCCAAAACCGCTGCATGATTCCCGCCTGGTACGGACTGGGTACCGCCATGGTCGAATTGTTGGATAGTCGGCCCGGTGATTGGAAGACAGTCTACGAAATGTTCCGTCAATGGCCCTTTTTCCAGGCGACGATCGATAACGCATCTCTGGCCCTGGCCAAAGCCGATACATTTATCGCCGGACGTTATGCAGAGCTGGTCCAGAACGGCGAAGTACTTGAACGAATCGGGACGATGATTGCCGCCGAACGAGAACGTTCGCGGCGAGCCATTCTCGCGCTGACTGGTGGTGCCGAACTCCTTTCAACGACGCCGTGGCTGCAGGCTTCGATCGATGCCCGCAATCCCTATATCGATCCGCTGAATCTGATCCAGATTGAACTGGTCCGCCGCCGTCGAAGCTTACCAGCCGACACGCCTCCCGAAGACGCTGAACGACTACGCGGACTATTGCGACTGACTGTTCAAGGGATCGCTGCTGGAATGCGAACAACAGGTTGAAATTATGATCGAAGCCAGTGATCTGACAGTAAAAAGTCTCGGGACGTGCCGGATAGATTCTCCACTGGCACCGTTACTCGCCCAACGCGTGCGCAGCTTTCATAATGTCGATGAAGGGGACAAGGTTCTCTTCGACGATACCCTTTCGGCGATGGCGGCTCGTAATGCGGCACCGCACGATTTGCCCGGATTTGAGCCTGCCGGACCGCGTCGCAAGATCTTTTTCGACCCGTCGAAGACACGAGCCGGCGTTGTTACCTGTGGTGGACTTTGCCCTGGTTTTAACGACGTGATCCGCGCACTGGCGATGGAATTGTACTATCGGTACGGCGTGAAAAAGGTTTATGGTTTCTGTAATGGCTACCAGGGATTCATCGCCAAGTACGGTCGCGACGTTCTCGATCTGACCCCCGAATTTGTCAGCCATATCAACGAACAAGGTGGCACCGTCCTGGGGACCTCACGCGGTCAGCAGGACGCGGGCGAGATCGTCGATTGCCTGGAACGGATGGGGATCAACATCCTGTTCATTATCGGCGGTGATGGAACCCTTCGAGGGGGACTCACGATCACGCAAGAGATCGCGGATCGAGGTCTCAAGATTTCGGTGGTAGGAATCCCCAAGACGATCGATAACGACATTATGTTCATCGATCAGAGCTTCGGGTTTCAGACCGCATTTTCTGTCGCGACCGAATCAATTCGTGCCGCACATGTCGAAGCGCAAGCCGCGCCCAACGGTGTCGGACTGGTCAGACTGATGGGCCGACATTCGGGGTTCATCGCGTGTTACGCATCACTGGCAAAAAGTGATGCCAACTATGTTTTGATCCCGGAAGTCCCCTTTTCCCTGGAGGGGGAAAACGGGTTGTTGTGTCACATACGCCGACGAATTGAACGGAGTGGTCATGCGGTCATCGTGGTTGCGGAAGGAGCGGGACAGGATCTGATCGGAAAAGCCTCAAACGAAACCGATGCTTCAGGCAATGTTCGCTTGACGGACATCGGGATGTACCTGAAGCAGCGGATCACAGACGATTTTCGCGAAGCGGGACTGGAACTGAATCTGAAATATATCGACCCGAGTTATGCAATTCGGAGCGTGGCGGCTAACCCTTACGACAGCGTCTATTGCATTCGTCTGGCGCATAACGCCGTTCATGCGGCGATGAGTGGCCGAACGGAAATGATCGTTGGTCGCTGGAACGCTCGGTTTGTCCATGTGCCGATGACGCTGGCGGTCAGGCAGCGAAATCAGGTCGACCCCAACGGCGACCTGTGGATGTCGGTCCTGGAATCAACCGGCCAACCTCCCGTCTTTCGGTGATCAAAGAGGGGGACTCGGGGTGGCACGGTTTTGGACTTCTTCAGGTGTCCTCCAATGTAGCCATCATCGCTCCGAGGCTGTCATTTTTTGTAGCGGAGGCTTCCAGCCTCCGTACATTTTG
>JBAXBD010000853.1:0-2643 GCA_037142165.1 Schlesneria sp.
GGCATACCGGACAAGGTGCCACACACGTTGCTTCATTGCTCGCGAACCAATCGCGTTGGGTGAGTCATTCGGGGTTCAATCCCCGCCGAAATTCGACCCCAGTGACACTGCGCTTTTCAAGAACGAAAAAAGGTTTCGGGCTGCGAGTTTTCGGACGTGTGTTTCTAACGCCAGTATCCGAAAAGCGTTGTCCTCTTCGCTGCGTCAGCGTTTCGTCAGCGGGCGGAAAACGAAGTCTGTTCCGGGCCACGTCGCAGTGATTCGA
The DNA here is from genome assembly GCA_037142165.1 of Schlesneria sp. Lineage (GTDB taxonomy): Bacteria > Planctomycetota > Planctomycetia > Planctomycetales > Planctomycetaceae > Schlesneria. The sequence goes on from JBAXBD010000853.1 coordinate 266, forward strand.
ACAAGGTACTCGCTCAGCGGTCCTGCAAATCATTTATGCAGCAATTGCCTCGTAAACTTTGCCGTGCTGCGCCAACCAGGTCACGTCCCCCTGAATGGCCCGTTCTTCGATTTCACGAAGAAGCTGCACCGTTTCCGATTCATAACAAGGTTCTGTCGGATCATCTTCAGGAATCACGAGCTCCACGTCGACTGCGACGATGTATCGATCAGTGTGGACGAGCCGCGTCCGCTTGATTCGTTGACCGGAAATTCGCATCTATCAGTCCCCATCAAAGAAATGTACTGTGACGAGTTTTGCGACACCGCTCGTTTTTGTGAGATCCGGGTCGAACAACATGCTTGATTCGCCCCATTTCGTTCGTGACAGTCTCAATCGAGGCTATGATCGCCAGATGAACATGTCAAACGTGCCATGAAAAAGCGGGTGTCAACCGCAGATACGCTCCTTCTAAAATTTGGCTTTCCTGAATCGTAGTCGATAGTTCGCCGGCAGGAACTCGTTTCAGAGGCGATCATGAAAAGTAGTCAGAAACCGAAAAAACATGATGAAGGACCCTCTTGCCGTTTAGAATAACCCGCGGGATTGGTGACAAAACCGAGAATCGGGCTCTTTGTTGGCTCAGCATCTTTATGACAATTCATTCGCAACGCCAGTGAAGTTTTCGAGCAGCAGTCGCGAAAAAATATCGGGCGACTCGTCGGCATGGTCCGGCGAACCTGATCGTGAAAAAAGGAATTTGCCTCCGTTGTTCTTTTGGAAACCACCTTTCGTCCAATTAAAAAAACGGAGAATTTTCGGTCTTAAAGGACGGTCGTTGATGTTTCTATCGCGTTTTTAAAAAACGTTGAGCCATTTCTGTTTGTCAAATATTTCGACTGCGAAGTTGATCTCGAAGTTGTTCCAACAATGTCGTCAACTGCTCGTCACTGTAGTCGGATAATTCCTCGCGTGTTGATTCCACTGCTCCAACCAATCCCTGTAACGTCTTGATCCGGCCGAAGAGTTCCCCTCGCTCGATTCCCTTCGCGATTCCTTTCATGATCCCTTGCTCGATCCCTTGTTCGATCCCCTGGTCAATTCCCTGCTGAAGCCCTCGTTCGATTCCCTCTTCGAATCCCTCGTCGCGAGCCGATCTGGTGCGGGCCGCCTCATCACGAAGAAATTTCAGCCGGGCTTCGTAGCGCTGCTTTTGTTCCGGGGTCTTCGCAACCACGTCCAGAACACTGGCGGCTTCGCTGAAGATTTCGTCCGGTAATAATTGTTTGATTTCGTCCATGGTTAACCTCTCCGCTCGTAACAGAAAATACGACCATTGCTCTAACGGGCTCGCGTACCGCAAATTCTCTTCTGTCACCAGCAGGTTTGACAACTGCAAAACATGAATTTGCAAATCCTCCGTCAAGATCACCCCTGTCTCCGACCGGAGAGCGAAATGCAAATGCAACTCCGGTACTTTACGGAACATCGGGTCCGTCAACACGCAAATGCTGATGACGGGCCGAAGCGACACGTAATCTTGTCCCTTGCCTAACTGATCGACGTACTCGCACGCCGTGTAGTATGTCAGGCGCTGCCCCATCCCGGCGGGGATTGAGGTTTGCATCTCAATGATGAACGTCCGACCGTGTTCATCCGTTGCGAGGATGTCCAGGATCGACAGTTTATCATCTTCCGTTTCCTGTTCCTGTATTGGATTCCTGAAGACAATCGAGTTCACCTTCAGCAGGTGTTGCAGGATGGCGTTCAAGAAATGAATCGCGATCCGGCTATGTTTGGGATTTCCAAACAACAGCTTGAACACAAAATCGACAGTCGGACATATCCCGATCGGCATTCGCCCGCCTTTCACGTGCTGACTCGCACGGAAGCTCATTTTACGTGTGACGGATGCGATCTTACGCTTCCGCTTTACCCCGTAGCAGTTTCTGCTTGACGGCTCCTGCGTAAGGATGTGTCAGCCAGCATCGCTGTTCATGAGATTTGACCACTAAAGTTGTACCAGCGCGTTTTCGACTCAACAATGACCAGTTTCGAGAGCTTGCCGGGAGATGTGACTTGTTTCGTCAAAGTATCGCAACAACGGCAGGGTCGAGAACTCGTGGATGCTTGACCGCGGACCTCGGGGACGCTGCCCATCGCGTTAGACGTGATCGATTTCCCAATTCCCGCATCGACGACACAGGCGCGAGGAGGCCGGCAAAAGATCTCGATTTTGTTTGGGGATGTAAACGCAGTGCTTGTCGATTAACAATCACCGCGTTCCTTCATTCTTTCGAGGTTGCGTCTTGACAACGGTCAGCGTCAGAATGAGCCAGAAGTCAGCCGTCTGGTGAATCGTTTGATGGGATTTCCGGGATTCGATCTCTCAACATCAG
>JBAXBD010000854.1:0-2642 GCA_037142165.1 Schlesneria sp.
ATATGACGGTGCCAGTTCGACAAATCCACCCGCATGAAGGACGTCACGTCCATGGTTTGTTCCGACAAGCTGAACACGCGCGGTGAAACAGTCGGCACTGCGGACAGGCTTTCCAGTCAGCACTTTCAGCAGAATTTGATCGTGACCACCCAGTCGCACCCCTTGATACACCCGCAGGTCATTAAACCCTCGCAATTCAAGGCCGGGGTTACGATGGATCGCACCGTGTGACAGCCATTCCAAAATCATGGCGACCGGAAAAACGGCCTTTCCACCGATGACATGCGATTCGAGAAATGAATACTGGGCCAGATCGAGAACTCGCTCAAATGAGAGCTTGAGATCCCCACCCGACTCAAGCTCGTTGTTTGAATTGGTGACGGGAATGAAAACCTGTGGCACGACGGCCGCAATGGTTTTGCCTTGAATGGAAGCTGGCCCTGAGCTTTCATTCGCAGCATGTTTTTGAGTTGCTGAATGACCTGATTCTTTCCCGGAGGCCAGGACAAGCACTTCGACCGGTCGGCCTTGGGTTTGCTCAAATTCCTGGACCAGTGTTTCCGCACCAGCATCGAGCGGAATCAAGCCAACGCCCTCTGAAGCAAACAGTTTCTTCAGTCCGCCTTGAACCATTCCTCCATCCCACGGCCCCCAATTGAAGGATGCGACGCGACATTGCGGGTATTCAACAGCGAACTGCCGAGCCTGTTTATTCAGGACTTCGTTAGCAATCGCATAATCCATTTGACCAACTCGACCGAATCTCGCTGTATACGAAGAAAAGAGTCCGAGTACTTTCAACTGCGTCGGATCAACACAGTCGAGTAGCGATTTCAGACCGGAAATCTTGGTTTGATAGACGCGTTCAAATTGTTCCCGTGTTTTGTCTTCGATCTTTTGATCGGCCAGGACGCCCGCGCCATGAATAATGCCACGAATCGGTCCGTGCTCACGTTGAATTGGAGCAAGGACCGCTCGAACCGCTGCGGAATCGCGAACATCCACCGAATGATAAGAAACAGAAATTCCCAGCGAATAGAGTCGATAAAGTTGCCGGGCAATGTCCCGACCTGCCGTGATCTGCTCTAACTGAATGGCAATCGATTTCGGTGTCGTACCCGCAGGGGCCCGTGCGATCAAACGCTGCCTGATTTCTGCGTCCGTTGTCAGGCAGGATAGCCAGTCAGGTTCAGGGGAAGGCTCGGGACTTCGCCCAAGAATGACCACCCTCGGACGCCATGCTTTAGCAATTGCAAAAGCGGCTTCAGCAGTGACTCCTCGAGCTCCACCCGTGATGACGATGACGTCTCCTTGGGCGATGGGAAGACTCCCTTCCTGGCCCTTCAGCGGAACTTCGATCGATTCCAGGCAGGAGTAACCACTCGGAGTAATCCCAACTTCCACGGGACCCTGATGAAGAAGTTCTTCAACGAACATCGCTGCGGCAACATGGTTCGCAGTCCAGTCTGGACTGATATCAAACGCTCTGGAAATGACTTCCGGCCATTCGAGTGCCGCACATTTTGCCAGGCCGGCAAGCCCCCCGGAAACCGAGTCTTCCAGAGGTCGATTTGCTTCGAAGCCGAATTGTCCATCCAATCGCGATACGGTGGCAAACAACGTTTCTGTCGACTGGCTATTACGGCGAAGCGTCGGTCCAACGTTTTGCAGCCATTCCACCGATTTCCAGAGTTGTTGTTCGGACATCCCTTGAGTGGCAGCCACAACAATCAACCCGGCTAACTTCGACGACTCCTGCGGCTGCACAGGGTCCGTGAGATTGACGATTCGTGTCTGAAAACCACGATCAGACAATTCGTTCGCGATCTGGTTCGAAAGGTCCGAACCATCCGCCGTAACCCAGATCTCACTTCCCGGAATCAGGCGAATCTTCGCACGCTTTGCGGCGATGGCGATCGGCGCACAACGTACGATGCTGCGATTGATCCGGGAATCCGTGGTGAGGATGCGGGACACTTGATAACTGGTTGCAGACGGCGCCGCGTGATTCAAGGTTTGCGATTCGAATTTCGAAACGCGAGCTGCGGAGACGGTCGGCGCTTTGGTCGTTCTCGCATCTGCGAGCGTAACAACGTCTCTTAACGTGTGAAGTGCACCCAGTTCTTCCGGCTGGAAAGCGGGTAGATTGGGAACTCTTTCCTGTAACGCAGACAAGATCTCGACCCGTTTGATCGAATCGATGCCAAGATCATGATCGAGACTCATGTCGAGATTCAGCATTTCCGTCGGATAGCCGGTCTTCTCCGAGACCACTTCCAGGACCACGGGCCCCAATTCGCTCCGGCTCTGGCTGTCCGTTTGGTCCTGAATCAGGTCAGAAGCATGATTCACGACAACGGCTGAGACATTATTCGCTGAGACGTTATTAACCGTGGAGTGCGCCGCAGCAACTTGTGATGATCGCGAGGTACGGGCATCCGCAAGAGTGACAACGTCCTTCAGCGTATGTAAGGCGCCCAGTTCTTCCGGCTGGAATGCTGGAAGGTTCGGAACACGCTCTTGAAGTGCAGACAGAATTTCAACGCGTTTAATCGAATCGATTCCAAGATCGTGATCAAGACTCATCTCGAGATTCAGCATTTCCGTCGGATAGCCGGTCTTTTCGGAAACCACTTGAAGGA
>JBAXBD010000855.1:0-2637 GCA_037142165.1 Schlesneria sp.
ACCAGAGTTAGCGCGACTGAGAAACGAAACACACTCAATCGATTCATCGAAGTCCCTCCTGATGGGGGTATTCGCCAATTGCGCCGCCGTGAAATCTCATTTGGAATCGAAGAAATAAAAAACGCCTGCCGTTGTCGGCAGGCGTTTTTTTGATTGAATCAGGAGATCATGCCGGATAGTCGGCGACGTAAACGGCCTTGACCTGCGTGTAGTCGAGGAAGGTCTCTTCGCAGTTGACGCCTCCACCAGGACCACCCGAAATTCCCTGGCCGCCGTAGGGCAGGCCGTAGGCGATTGAGTTGTGGCAGTTGACCTGGCAGGTTCCGTCCTGGAACTGTTTGGCGAGGCTGACACCTCGCTTGATGTCTTTCGTCCAGATGCTGGCACCCAAGCCATATGGAGAGGCGTTGGCCAGTTGCAGAGCTTCTTCCGCTGAAGAAACCGGACAGATGGTCGCGTAGGTGTGGAAGACTTCGAGCGGATTAACGTTGAGGCCCGGCTCAGTGCGGTAGAGAGCTGGCTTCAGATAAAAGACGTTCTTACCTGCGACAGTCGCTTCGCCCCCTGCCAGAATCGGCTTGCCGCCTCGTTCGACGGTTTCCTGCTGAGCCGCAAGAATCCGACGGCGCTGTGTCGGGTTGATCACGGCGCCAAGTTGAGTTCCCGCGTCGGCCTGATAACCGATCTTCAGCTCTTTGAAGAAAGCGCTTTGAGCGTCGGTGAAGTCATCCGCAATCTTGCGATCGACGAAGATCCGGTGAATGGTGCAGCAGGTCTGACCAAAGTGCTGATTCGTGTAGCGCCCAATCATACGAGCCACCACGGCGGGGTCGGCATCGGCCAGAACGATGGCAGCTCCGTTGCCACCCATCTCACGCTTCATGCGAGTCCCGTTTCGATCACAAGTCCGCAGGATGGCTTGTCCGACACCTGGTGAACCAGTGAACGAAATGAATCGAACTCCAGGGTGCTCAGCGATGCAGTGACCGGTGATTTCACCACGACCAGGCAGAACGTTGATCACGCCGGGTGGGAAACCAGCTTCCTGAGCCAGCTTGCCGATGTAGAGTGCTGAAAGCGGCGTATCTTCAGCGGGCTTGATCAGAATCGTATTACCCGACAACAAAGCCGGGAACATGAACCAGGCTGTCAGCACGATTGGATAGTTCCATGGAATGATCCCCGCGACGACGCCCCAAGGCTCACGATAAGTAAAGCCCTGCACGCCGGGCGAGACTTGCATTGATGGGCCGTCACCCATGGCGATCTTTCGTGCGACACCGCAGAAGTATTCGGCACACGCACGAATCTGACCAAAGTCTCCTTCGGCCAGTTCTGAAACTTTGCCGCCGTCAAGAATTTCGCAGGCGAGCAGCACGTTCTTGTCACGTTCGCACAGTTCGACCAGTTTCGTGACCAGAGCAATCTTCTTTTCAACATCGACGCTTCGCCACGCATGAAACGCATGATTCGCAACGGAGACGGCGCGGGCGACTTCTGCTTCGCCCATTTCACTGATCGTGGCGAGAACCTCCAGCGAACCCGGATCGATCGTTTGGAAGGTTGCATTCATTGATCCGGGCGTCTCTTCGCCGCCAATCAGGCCGCCCAGTGGCTTCCCGCCGTTACGGCAAAACTCCGTAAACTTTTCAGGTGTACGAAAAGCAGAAGCGGTCAACGCGCGAATTTGAGATGTCGAGTTCGCCATGAAAGTTACCCCAAAATGTGCCAGAGAAACGAAACAGTTCGAAGCTGCCGAGTATCGGATGACGTGGCGTAATAGAAATACGCCGCACCGTTATCTTCACAGTCCAGCAGCATCGAAATCGAGAAGCCTGAAAGGACGTTAGGGGAAAATTGTACGTCTTCCCAATCTGATTCACAACTTCCAGATTTTTCCAGAACAGTGTTCTTGAAGTTAAGCGTTTGTTTTACTGCATGGAAAGCTTTACTTGATCGAATCACTCGATGACGCCGTTTCCTGCTTCGCTGCTGGCAGCGGATCAACATACGTAAAGAACCCGATCATCATCTCTTCCCATGTCTGGTCTCCCCATGTGACCGTTTTTGTCGGATCGGGATTGACCGGATTGTCGCTGGAGTTGTCAAAATGCGCGACGCAGTCGATCCAAGTTCCCGCCATGATCTTTTTCGGCTGGGCGAGCCGGTATCGGTGCTGCCATTGGAAATCGTAGTTCGGCACATTGAGCAGTATTTCGCTTTGACCATCGGGATAGCGGGCCGTGAATTTGAAGTCTCGCCCACGGACATGCATATGGGGCATCAGGCTGAGCAATTCGATGTCTTTGTGAATCATCGTAGACGACTGAACTTCATAACCGGGAGCGCCGGGGGGAATGCGGAATATGACGTTGGCGGCAAGGCCGCTTTGAACCGCTCGTTCAGGTGGTTGTTTGCATAAAATGACTCCCATTTCAGAGCGGTCGGTAGTTTCCTTACCATTGGGAGTGTAATGCACTTCAAAAATCAGTTCGTAACCCTTTGGGATCTTGATTCCAGTCCCAACAGGCATGACGACGGGCTCTTCTCCAACCGCAAATCCCCCTATTGCGGGTAAGCCTTTTTTCTGCGTCGAACCGACCTTGCGCATGTAGACAATGATATGGTGTACCACCC
>JBAXBD010000856.1:0-2630 GCA_037142165.1 Schlesneria sp.
AATCGGCTGAACGCCGATTCGCCTGCGCCGATGGCTGCGGGTTAAACGATTAAGAATCCAAGCCAGTTTTTCGAGCAATTCGTTTCAGTGGTACGTAACCCACCCGGCGTCGAGGCCCCGATACGGAGAAACCCAATCCCAGTGTTGTCGTGGCTTTCCTTCTTCGATCGGATTTTCCTCGACATAACGAATTGCATTCATAATCGCTTCGTCGTTATCGAGATAAACCTTCCAGCACCCGCGAGCCCACATTGACGGAATTTGGCCGTCGGCTCTCAGCTTCGCCATTGGATGACGACCGTCTTCCACAATTCGTCGTGTCGCGCCACCTTTGAGCAACGTCGCGATTTGTTCGACTTTATACGTGTGACGAGCAATGACCAAATGCGTATGCTGAGGCATCACCGCGCACGCCCAGATGGAATATCCACTCTTACGAACAACCTCGGCAAAGCCTGCGGCAATCGATTTCACCTGGTCGTCATTGAGAGTCACCGGCGGACACAACAGAGCCCGTTGAGCCGCGTTTCGCGCGGCAACTTCTTGAGGCGACAACTCGGATAGCGATTTCTTCAAGATGGTTCGGCGCGGGCGACCAAACTGGACGAGTTCCCAGCGTCCAACAAAATCGGACCAGCTTCCGCGTGGATCGTTAGGAAGCCAATACCCGTACATTGTCAGGATCACGTGATAGCCGTGGATCATATCAAAGAATCGCCGCGTGCGGTGTAAATCAGATCGCGAAAACGTCCTCACAGATGTCGTAGTCTAAAACAAAAAACCGCGAAAGACACTCACATCGTTTAACCGCGCCTCGCAGAGAAGCGAGTCAACCGGAGGCACTGACAAACCCGAGGCGTCATTTTACGTTGGACCATTGCCGTTGTCTTTTGTCCTGGATCTACCCGGCATCCAAATCCGAGCGACGTTTGAAGAAATCGGCTGAACGCCGATTCGCCTGCGCCGATGGCTGCGGGTTAAACGATTAAGACGTCCAAATCGTTTAACCGCGCCTCGCAGAGAAGCGCGTCAAGCGGCGTCACTGACAAACCCGAGGTGTCATTGTTCGCTTGGCCATTGCCACGGTCTTTTGCAGCTACGATCAGCTACGACGCCCAGCGACGTTTGAAGAAATCGGCTGAACGCCGATTCGCCTGCGCCGATGGCTGCGGGTTAAACGAAGTCGTGGCCACCTTCGCCTAAATCTGAATGTCGGGCCAATCGAGTTGGTTCATTTTTGATTGCGGGATTTTTCCGTGACGGAGAAACGCGTCTTGCAATCGATCTTCCAGCCATGCTTTCCCATTGTCCGAAAGTTGCACGGCAGGTTGACGCGCCAGAGACATGCGCGGATTTGTGTTTCCCTCCATCTTTATGGCGTTCGCCTGCGTCGTCAGGAATGCATCCGACTTCAGTTCCTCCATCAATTCGTAAAGCGAGATTCCGTTTGCAAGCGTTCCATCGATGAACTCGCCATGATCAACCCGAACGTAATATGAATACTTCTTTTTGAACGATCGGCGATCGATGTCTGCTGGCGTTGCGTCATCACGGCCCTTCACGTAAGCCGATCCGATCGCTCTTCCGTAAATCAGAATGTCATTTGGTTTTTTCACAATCCGCGCCAAATACATGACCGCACGGTCCTGAACCTGATTGGGTCGTTTTGGATATGTACAGGCCCAATGCGAACCGGATCGGTCAATCTCATCCAATACCTTCATCGTCCGCTCGCCTCGGTTTTTCTTCCCGCCGAAGAATTTGACGAACGCCTGTGACGCATCGGCCACGGAAACCGGCCAATCAACCTTTTCTGGTTCAATACCCGCATCGACACCTTCGTCGGGAAGGCCGCTCCTTGTTGCTGGTTTCGCTCCACTCGCATTGTATTGGTCGACGGTTTCCTTCCATTCGGCCAGCTTTTCCTGTGTCAGGTCAGGTCCACCCCGATTCCAAAGATCATCGAAATACACACGACATTGTTCGACGACGTCCGCAGCTTCTGCAACGAAACCAAATTCGTGGTTACGGACCAACGCGGCTTCGGTCAGATTGGCGGACGTGACGACGACGCGACTGGAACCGAACAGGTAGACCTTGGCGTGAAGGTTGCGAACGCCTCGGATTTTCGCCCCATGTTTCATCAACAACTGAAGCGCCGAAATATCGCTGACCCCTTCGCTGAAGTCGTTGAGGTTGAATCGCGTGATGACTTGAATGGCATTCGGTATCCCCTTAGATAGCAACCGTTCGACCGCCTTCGTTTTGATGAAGGGACAGACAATTCGGACGTGCGAATGATCCGCACTCATGGCATTTTCAAGTACGGAACCCCAACCCGTGTCAACAAGCTGAAAACTCATGTGACGTTGTCCAATCAAAGGCGATTTTTGTTGCGAGAAAACTGACAGTCATCGATGAATCCATCGTCTGGACCGGTCTTCATCGGGTTGGGTAGATATTCAAATCCTTTGGCGTTCAAACGGTAATCTCCCCGGACATCAGGCGGGGAAGGAGCAGGTCGCGGGCTTGGCGGAGCTTTTGGTTTTGACGTGCCAGATTCTCGCGCTGCCGGAACGATACGTCCGCAATGTTGCCAAATTCTCGCATTAATTGGATTGTTGGAAGCG
>JBAXBD010000857.1:0-2621 GCA_037142165.1 Schlesneria sp.
TCGTTATTCCCGGCTCGAATCGACGACTCGAGAGAAACCCCTTCGATTCGTTCCCAGTTGGTTGAGGCAAAAACTTTCTTTCCATTCACGTAACAATCGCACGAATTGTCGCAGGTGAATACGCCCCCTGCTCTCTTCGGTGCGGCAGGTAAAGTGAATTGCTTGCGAATGGTGATCGCTTCCCCCGCTTTGGGAACTGCTGATGAGCCCTCAGCGGACGACCAGACCCATTGAGCAGAGAGCTTGCTCAGTTCTGGAGATAACCCATCCGCTTTGCCCCGAACAAACGGTGCGTCAAATGTCTTGGGTGCAGTACCTGAGATCTGCCAGACCGCATCCACAAATTGTTCTGCGGTCATTCGTTTGGCTCGTGGTCCGCCATAAGTGTAGTTCTGCTGGTCTGCCTGCGGATCAATCACTTCCGCTTGTGACTGATACGCTGCTGAGGTCGCAATCAACTTCAGCGTCTGCTTTAAGTCATACCGGTTTTCGGCAAAGTCGACTGCGAGGTAATCAAGCAAATCAGCATTCCAGGGCTCTGACTGCATGGCATCAACTGGATGAACAATCCCTCGCCCCATCATGCGCTGCCACAAGCGATTGACGATCGTACGAGTAAATCGGCCGTTCTCCGGATGAGTCATCAGCGAAGCTAACTGCTTCAACCGTTCGGGCTGAGGATCAGTCGCGACCACCTGGCCCAATTCTGGAAATAGCCAGCTCGCGACCGCTTGACGTCCAATCGGCTTGTCACAGCGATGTATCTCTTGCGGTTGAGTCGCAAATATCGCGGCCAGGCCATACGCTTCGTCCAGTTTCCAGCGATCAATGAAACTGTCGTGGCAGGAAGCGCATTTGAGATTGATTCCCAGAAATGCTTGTCCGACCGACTGAGCAAATTGAATCTCGACTGTCTGACCGGCACTGACGGTCCCGCGCCAACGTATCCCTTCACCAAACCCAGCCGATTCTGGGCTGGGTGAGATCAACTCCCTCGCCATCTGATCGTAAGGCTTGTTTTCGATCAACGCCTGATACAGCCACTTGCTGATCTGCTTTCGTCCCCCCGTGATGAAGCCCGTTCCGCCATAGTCGTTTCTCAGCAAATCGTTCCAGAACGTCAGCCAGTGCTCAGCGTAAGCCGTCTCGTCAGCCAGCAGTTGGTCGATCCATCTGGTCCGTCGGTCTGCACCTTGATCCGCCATGAACGCATTCAAGGATTCAACAGAGGGAAGCAATCCAGTCAGATCGAGTGCCGTTCTACGGGCGAACGCGACATCGTCCAACGGCGCAGGTCGTTGACGTTGCTGTTTCGCGAGATCGGCATCAATGAACCGATCGATCGGGTGCGATCGTAACGACACCATTGGCGGGAGTTCAGGTCGTCGTGGTTTCAGCGGAGGTTCATAACTGGGCTTGTGAAAAACAAACCCTTCGTCCCAGTTCGCTCCTGTGTCGATCCATTCTTTTATTTTCGCAACCTGCGTATCGGTCAGCCTGGCCCCTTGAGGCGGCATCTGAAGATCTGGATCGCGCGAGACCACAGCCGCATATAACCGGCTTTCCCCGCTCTTCCCAGGAACAATGACCTTGCCATCGTCTCCCCCGGCAAGGAGCGTCGCACGAGTATTCAGCGACAGTCCCCCTTTCTTGTTCGCACCAAGATGACATTTGCCACAGTGCTCGCGAAGAATCGGAGCAACATCATGAGCAAAGTCAGGCGGAGCCGAATAAGCAACGGAAACAGTCGTCAGGACCAACCCGGCGACGAACGCAGTGAAGATTCGATGAGTAAACAATGGTGAAGATCTCTGGGAGGCCTAACGTAGCGGAGGCTTCTAGCCTCCGCGAAATACAGCCGCGTGTAGCAGTACTCAATACGAAAATATAACGAATGTCGATCCGACTGACGACAGTCAATGCACAAACCCAAGATGCGAGTTTTGGCATGCTGCGAATGCTACGCTTTTCAAACAGCGAGTACGATAACAGGTGCCACGGTTTTACCGTCTTCGGTCATGCCGTGCACTTCGAACAAGTTTCAAACCGTGAAGGCACGACTTTGTCGAAGACTCCAAAACCGTGGCACCCCGATTTTCGAACGCCATCTGGCTCAGTAGGCGTACGAATAATTCTCCTAAGTTGGTTTTAACTTGCATCGTCGGACCAGCCAAGCTCTGCGCAACAACGCGCGAGTGATTATCCTATTCTAAACCCATCTTGCGACGCGCATGAACCGGCTGTGCCGGACGAAGCGCGTGAACCGGCTGTGCCGCGCCGGACAACGCGCGAACGATTTACCTATTCTAAACCCATCGTGCGACGCGCGTGAACCGGCTGTGCCGGTTAGAGGACTTCGTGTAATGGTTCGTTACCGGGGTCGACCAGATACTGTGGTACACCTGCAAGGTCGAAGACTCGCACGTTTTGCACGTCGATCCCCGCACACTTGTAAAGTGTCGCGAAGATTTCCTGAAATTTGACCGGACGGGACGAAGGATGTTCGCCGTTCCGGTTCGTGGAACCGACGACCTGACCCGACTGCATGCTTCCCCCGGCCAGGACGGCGGTATTGGCTTGTGGCCAGTGGTCTCGACTGTTGTGGTTATTGATCTTTGGTG
>JBAXBD010000858.1:0-2619 GCA_037142165.1 Schlesneria sp.
CATACAAATTTTATCACCACGCCGAATTTCAGGCCTTTTTCAACGGGCTGTTAGCCACAGAAACATTTGCTCGGACCACTTGTAGAAGCTGCAGTTCGAGTTCGCGGTAAACGTCAGGCTATTCGCCGGCTTCACCACTCCGTTCAACGTTACAGCTCCGCTGGCAAACCAGGTATCGAACTCCTGCTTCGTCAAAGGGCACGTCTGTTGTGCATCCGGTGGCACCGGATTCTGTGCATCGGCCGCCTCGCATACGCATATCGCCAGGCAAACCATCCAACCCAATCGCATCGACCTCAGGTTCATCGCAACCTCCTTTTGGGTAGCTTCAGTACACCACTCCACGAAATAAATAGGCAACATGCCTAAATGCCCCAAAAGCGAGCAGAAATTCTTTTCCGCTGCAAATGAGACTTTGTGGTCCAGTTTAATTCTGCGATAGATTCCCGACTCCCAAAATGCATCACTAATCGTAACGCAGTAAGAAGAGCGGAAGATTGGATTGAAAAAAAAGTGTTTAAGAAACGACAATGAGAGAAGGAGTCACTTGTTGTGTAAGAATATGTCTGAATACATTATGTTCAGTGCAGTGCAGCAGATGCTCGTTGATTGTTGATTTTGACGAGCAAAATGCTGTATGTCAAGCATTGTGGCTGTTAAGGATGTGTTAAAATTGACAGTCGGCCTTGAGGTGAAATTCATTCCGCAGGGTGCCGTTATCTGGTTTTATGTGCACATAGCGTTTTTTGTTTTTGTCTGGTGTTTTGCAAAACGCAGCCGATTTGATGCGAGTTGGCGTGCGGTTCAATAGACGGCGACAGTCAGCTTCTTGGCGAAGATTAAGGATAATCTGTGTTCATCACTGGGTACTTGTCGAGAATGGTCGGTGACATTTGTGAATTATCGCGAATGAACCGATGTGGGTGGAGGAAGAAGGATGGCAAAAGAGTCCAGGCCTCTCTTTCTTGCATTTGGCCAGTTGAATCCGTTCCCGAACAATCCGTATGGATTAACCGTTTGGGTTTGATCGTTTGCTGCTGTTCGGATAATGTCTCAATCAGGAATGATTGGCTTTCCTGGCCGCACTGATGTGCGAGGCGGGCAGGCCAGGATGATTGAGAAGGATCGTTCGAATGCCATGGAATGTCGCCCGACGGGTCGGTTGTTTTTTGTCGATGAAACAACTCGTGGCTGGTTTTTTCTGTCTTACGCTTGGCACGTCTGTGTCACTGGCACAAACTCGTGCAGAGCCTGTGAAGACGATTGCTCCGAAAGCAACTTCAGAAATTCAACCTGCGGCGGACGAAGCTCATCCGCTCTACGTTCCTCTGCGAATGGCTTATCAGGCCATGGAGCCGCTGTCGGACATTCGTGATTACGAATGCGTTTTTACCAAGCGAGAACTGATCGGTAAGAAACTGGTCAAGACGTCGATGAAATTGAAATTCCGCGACGAACCTTTCAGCGTCTATCTGAAATTCCTCGACACGAACGCAGGTCGAGAAGTTCTGTATGTCAAAGGACAAAACAACAACAACCTGCTCGTTCGAGAAGCAGGGATCAAAGCGCTCGTGGGTGTCGTCACACTTTCTCCTACCGGACCTGATGCCATGGCGGAAAACCGACATCCGGTTTCATCAATCGGCATGAAAGAAATGCTGAATATGGTGATCAAGCAGTGGGAAGCGGAAGCCAAGTTTGCAGGTACGACAACCCAGAAACGACCTGACTCTAAACTTCAGTCGGGTGAAATCTGCACTGTCTACGAGTCGGTTCACGAAAAGCCCTATAAAGATTTCAAATTTCACACGACACGTCTGTGGATTGATGATAAATCAGGACTGGCAATCGGCGTTCAGCAACTTGGCTTTCCCGGCAAGGGGGACAAAGAGCCGCCGATCGTCGAAGAATATTTTTATACGGATATCAAGCCAAATCGAAATCTGACGGACGCTGACTTCGATAAGTCGAACAAGAGTTATTCCTTCCGATGACACAACGAATTCAGCCATCGCCGCCCCCTGTCGTGGCCGAGACTTTGGCCGAAATTCGAGCATCGATTGCTGATTCTCGCAAAGCGGGCAAAACGATCGGATTTGTTCCGACGATGGGAGCACTCCACGCTGGTCACGTCAGTCTGATCGAGCGAGCCAGGTCAGAATGTGATTCGGTCGTTGTCAGTATCTTCGTCAATCCGACGCAGTTTGGTCCGAACGAAGATTTCCAGCGGTATCCGCGACCTCGCGAACTTGATCTCAAAATCTGCGGCGATGCAGGTGCGGACATCGTTTTTTATCCGAGTGTGGACGTCATGTATCCCGTCGGCTATCGCACGTTCGTTGAGGTCCAGGGATTATCCGACATCCTGGAAGGGGCAATCAGGCCTGGTCATTTTCGTGGCGTTGCGACCGTCGTCACCAAGTTGTTTATGATCGTTCTGGCTGACCGAGCCTATTTCGGTCAAAAGGATTATCAGCAGCAGTTGCTGATTCGCACAATGACAACGGAACTGAACATTCCGACCGAGATCGTGACGTGTCCCACCCTGCGCGATCCCGACGGAATGGCGATGAGCAGCCGTAACGCTTATCTGACTGTAGAAGAGCGACAACGTGGGCT